>NZ_VZZR01000008.1:0-110759 GCF_009650555.1 Pseudomonas sp. EMN2 | reverse complement strand
CGATGCAGAACAGCGGGGCGGTCATGCCTTCGCCTTGGTAGAACTTGGTTTTGCCCGCAGTGGTGCGGGGCGTGGTGTTGTCTGTGTTCATGGCTCACTCTCCCTGAAATGATCGGTGCCTGGGCGGGCGCTATCGCGGGTCAAGTCGCATCGGCGCACCGCCGCTCCCACGCAGGTATAACGCTGCGGGCGGAGGGTTGCGTGGGAGCGGGCTTGCCCCGCGATGGCGCCAGCCCAGGCGACACTAGACCTACGGCCTAGTGGAACGCCCGGCGCTCCATCTGCGGCATCTGCACCTGAATCAATGCTGACTCAAGCAGCACCCGCAGCGCTTCGATCTCATGCATCAACGCCATGATCAGAATCGACGCGGGCGGCTTGGGTTGCAGCGAAATGGCCTGTTGCGCCACAGCCTGCGCGCACAAGGCGTATTCCGAGGCCTGGATCAGGGTGTCTTCGAGGGAATGGTGGTTGTGGGGTGGATCGGGGACGATCTTCAGCATGGTTTTGTGCCCTTTGATGGGGCCGCTACCGGACTGCTGTCAAACAGGTAGGTGGCAGCTATGCATAGGTTGACAGACCGGCGGACACAAAAACCGGCGCACGCAAGCGTGCCCCATGCACAGCCGCCATAGATGGCAAAACAGTGCAAGTGCCGCGTCGCGGCCTGTCAAAGCCGATCGCTGATTTGCAGCGACCGGCCGAGACTAGAGTGCTGCCAAAGCGACCGCAACGGAAAAAAGGCGGCAAGAGTATGTTTGGGAAATGGACTACAAGTAAGGGCTTTAATCTGAATCTTCGTGGCCAGTAGCAACGTCAGGGGTTGCAGACGTTGCATGGATATTGGCCGGTCTTCGTAGGAGCACTTCAGCGCGACATCTCTGTGCGCGCCCAAGTGCCCATCTTCAAGCCATCGGCGGCAGCCTGCGCTTCACCGGGGTCTTCTTGATGATCGCGGTATTAGTCTCGGCCAGCACATTGAGCAGGTCGAGCAGGGTGTCCAACTGCTCCATCGAACGCACATGCAGGCGGGCGATGAAGCAGTCCTCACCAATGACCTTGTCGCACTCGGTGAACTCGGGAATGGCGACGATCTGCCGCTCAACCTCCTGCAATTTCCCCGGCAATGGGCGCACGCGCACGATGGCCTGCAACTGGTAACCAAAGCAGCGTGGGTCCACCTCCACCGTATAGCCACGCAGCACGCCACGCTCCTCCAGGCGGCGCAGGCGCTCGCTGACGCTGGGCGCGGACAGCCCGCTGATCTGCGCCAGGGCCTTGAGCGAGCGGCGGGAGTCCTCCATCAGGGCGTTGATCAACAGCTGGTCGATGTCGTCAGTCATGGCTACCTCGTTAGGCAATTCCGGTGATTGGCCTTGATAGTAAAGGCGAATGGGTAAATCTGCCTTCGCTATCCGCTGGAAGGTCCATCGACACCCCGCGCATACTGTGGCCATCGTGTACAGGAGGTATGAGATGGACAATTCGCTACGCCGCGGCTCCCTGGAAATGGTCGCCGCCATGCTGATCTCCGGGACCATCGGCTGGTTCGTGCTGGTGTCCGGGCAGCCGGTGCTGGAGGTGGTGTTCTGGCGCTGCGTGTTCGGCGCCGGCACCTTGCTGCTGATCTGCGCGGCCATGGGCTTTCTCAAGCCCGGCGTGCTGACCCGTGCCACTTTCCTGCTGGCGGTGCTCAGCGGGGTGGCGATCGTCGGCAACTGGGTGCTGCTGTTCGCCTCTTACTCGCGGGCATCGATCGCCATCGGCACGGCGGTATACAACGTCCAGCCGTTCATGCTGGTGGGGCTGGCGGCGCTGTTTCTCGGCGAGAAGATCACCCTGGCCAAGCTGACCTGGCTGGGCGTGGCCTTCGTCGGCATGCTGGCCATCGTCAGTGCCCATGGCGCCGGGCAAGCCAGCGGCAGCGAGTACTTGCTGGGCATCGGCCTGGCGCTGGGTGCCGCGTTCCTCTATGCGCTGGCGGCACTGATCATCAAGCGCCTGACCGGCACGCCGCCGCACCTGATCGCGCTGATCCAGGTGAGCACCGGGGTGATGCTGCTGGCGCCGTGGGTGAAGCTCGGCGGCCTGCCGGGTGAGTGGCCGGCATTGGGCAGCCTGGTGACCTTGGGCATCGTCCATACCGGGCTGATGTACGTGCTGCTGTACAGCGCCATCCAGCGCCTGCCCACCGCGCTGACCGGCGCACTGTCGTTCATCTACCCGATCGCGGCGATCCTGGTGGACTGGGTGGCCTTCGGTCATCGACTGGCGCCGTTGCAATGGCTGGGGGTGGCGCTGATCCTGCTGGCGGCGGCGGGGATGCAACAGGGCTGGTGGTTCCGGCCGGCGCGGGTGCGCGGGGTGACGCGTTCGGAATAGGGCAGCGCTTGTGGTACAACGCCGTCTGACAAGGATGAGTCGGAGGGTGGGGTGTTTTCCAGGATCAGTCTCGAACAGTGGCGCGCGTTCGTCAGCACCGTCGAATGCGGCGGTTTCCAGCAGGCCGGCGAGCACCTGTACAAGTCGCAGTCGGCGGTCAGCCATGCGGTCGGCCGCATGGAGCAGTTGCTGGGGCAGGAGCTGTTTGTCATCGAGGGCCGCAAGGCCGTGCTGACGCCACTGGGCCAGGCGTTGTTGCCCCAGGCCAAGCACCTGCTTGGGGCGGCGCAGAAGCTCGAACGCCTGGCCAACCAGTACCAGCCGGGCCTGTTTACCGAGCAGGCGCTGGCGGTGGATGTACTCTTCCCCCTTGATGCCCTGCAGCAGGCGTTGCTGGATTTTGCCGGGCACTACCCGGACCACCGCATCCGCTTGTACGAAACCGCGCTGTCGGGTGGCCGCGAGCTGCTGGAGGATGGCAAGGTCGAGCTGGCCATCGCCAGCAGCCTGCCGCCCGGTTGCGTGCAGGTGCTGCTGCTCAATGTCTCGCTGGTTTGCGTGGTCGGTACTGGCCATCCGTTGAGCCAGCTACAGGGCGAGTTGAGCCTGGACGACATGAAGCCTTACCGGCAGGTGGTGATTCGCGACTCCGGCACGCGCCATTCGCAGAACAGCGGCTGGCTAGGGACTTCCCAGCGCTGGACGGTGAGCAGCCTGGCGGCCGCCGAAAGCTTCGTCGAGCGCGGCCTGGGCTTTGCCTGGCTGCCCCAGCACCGGGTGCGCGACGGGCTCAGGGACGAGCGCCTGAGCCGGGTCGCCCTGCAGCACCAGCGTGAGCGCGAGGTGCCGCTGTACCTGGGATACCCGGAGGCCTATCGGCACAACCCCGAGGTGAAGCTGCTGGCGCAGTTGTTGTGCGAGCAATGCCGGTCATGGAACCCCGACAGTGCTTACGGCGTAGCCTGTACCTCGGAGTGAGCACTCAGGTCGGCCCGGGCCAGGGTGATGGTCCGGCGCAGCTGCTCGAAGGTCAGGGCGCCGCAGATCAGGAAGCGGCCGTCGATCAACAGGCTAGGCACCGAGCTGACGTTCAGGCGCCGTCCCAGGGCCAGGTCCTGTTCGAGCAATTGCGGTGCTTGCTGTTGCAGCGCTGCGGCGAACGCTTCGGGCTCGAAACCGGCCTCGGCCGCCACGGCCAGCACCGTGGCCTGGTCACCGATGTTGCGGCTGTGCACCAGGTGGGCCTCCTGCAGGCGGTCGAACAGGCGCTCGTGGCCGGGGTTGCCCTCCAGCGCCTTGGCAGCCTGGCAGGCCAGGCCGGCGAGCAGGCCGGTAGGGTATTCGAAGCCCTGCTGGCGCATGCCTTCGATATTGATGCGCTTGACGTCTTCGGCATGGGCGCACGACTGCCAGTGGCCGAGTATGGTGTGCTTGGCTTCGGGCATCGAGCCGAAGCGTTCGATCATTGCCGCGCGGCTGGTCTGGAGGATGAAGCTGCGGTGCTGGATATCCAGGTTCAGTTCCTCCTGCAGCAGCTTCAGGCGCGGGGCGAGGACGAAGCACCAGGCGCAGACGACGTCGTGGAAAAATTCGATCTTGAGTGGTGGCATGGCAGTGATCCGTGTTCAGTGGAGGTGGCCGAACTATCCCCGGCACGGCACGGGCGAAAAAGCGACAAAAATGCGGGCAACCCACGCATCCCTTTCATCGATGGCGGCACCCGCTGCGGCTGAGCGGGTAGAATGGCGCTTTTGCCCGATCAAGACCGACATGAGCCCAGCCATCGCCACCCTCGAGCAGCACCTGCTCGCCGCCCTCGAACCCGCCCCGACCGAGACCCGCCGTCTGTTCCATGGCCGCGGGCGCTGCTGGCCGGGGCTGGAGCAGATCACCGTCGACTGGCTTGACGGGGTGCTGTCGGTCGCACTGTTCCGTGAACCGCCCGAGGGCCAGCTGGCTGAACTCGAAGCGATGCTGCGCAGCCTGGCCGAACGCCCGCAATGGACCGGCCAGGCCATGCTGTTGCAGCACCGCTACCTGCCCGACAGCCCTGGCCAGTGGCTGCTCGGTGAACCCTGCCAGCAGCGCGAAGTTACCGAGGATGGCCTGAAGTACCTGCTCGACCTGGGCGTGCGACAGAACAACGGCCTGTTCCTCGACATGCGCTACGGCCGGCGTTGGGTGCGTGAGCAGGCGGCCGGCAAGCGGGTGCTCAACCTGTTCGCTTATACCTGTGGCTTTTCGGTGGCGGCGATTGCCGGGGGCGCCGAGCAGGTGGTCAACCTGGACATGGCCAAGTCGGCGCTGTCCCGTGGGCGTGACAACCACCGGCTCAATGGCCATGACGCATCGCGCGTTGCCTACCTGGGGCATGAGCTGTTCAAGTCGTGGGGCAAGGTGCGCAAGTACGGGCCGTACGATCTGATCATCATCGACCCGCCGACCTTCCAGCGTGGCAGCTTCGTGCTGACCCAGGACTACGGGAAGATCCTGCGCCGCTTGCCGGAGTTGTTGAATGCAGGCGGGACGGTGCTGGCGTGTGTCAACGACCCGGGGATCGAGTCGCAGTTTCTAATTGACGGCATGGCTGAGCATGCGCCGGGGCTTGAGTTTGTCGAGCGGTTGGAGAACCCGCCGGAGTTTCCCGATGCGGACCCGGAGGGTGGGTTGAAGGCCCTGGTATTCCGCCAGGTGTGATGTTGACTTTGCCGGCCTCTTCGCGGGTAAACCCGCTCCCACAGGGACCCTACAGTATTCAGACCTGTAGCGATTCCTGTGGGAGCGGGTTTACCCGCGAAGGGGCCGGACCTGCCTAAATCAATTACTACTTGTTGGTATAGATCTGGTCGAACACGCCACCGTCGTTGAAGTGGGTCTTCTGCACGGTGCGCCAGTCACCGAAGGTCTTCTCCACCGAGAGGAAGTCGACTTTCGGGAAGCGGTCGGTGTACTTGGCCAGTACCGCAGCGTCACGCGGGCGCAGGTAGTTGTTGGCGGCGATTTCCTGGGCTTCAGGCGACCACAGGTACTTCAGGTATTCCTCGGCCACGGCCTGGGTGCCTTTCTTGGCCACCACCTTGTCGACCACGCTCACCGGCGGCTCGGCTTCAGCCGACACGCTTGGGTAGACCACTTCGAACTGGTCGCGGCCGAACTCGCGGGCGATCATTTCGGCTTCGTTCTCGAAGGTCACCAGCACGTCGCCGATCTGGTTGGTCATGAAGGTGGTGGTGGCGGCGCGGCCACCGGTATCGAGCACCGGTGCCTGCTTGAACAGTTTGCCGACAAAGTCGCGAGCCTTGGTTTCGTCGCCGCCTTGCTTGAGCACATAGCCCCAGGCCGACAGGTAGGTGTAGCGGCCGTTACCCGAGGTCTTGGGGTTGGGCACGATCACTTGCACGCCGTCCTTGAGCAGGTCGGGCCAGTCCTTCAGCGCTTTCGGGTTGCCCTTGCGCACGATGAACACGGTGGCAGAGGTGAACGGCGCGCTGTTGTTCGGCAGGCGGGTCACCCAGTTGTCCGGTACCAGCTTGCCGTTGTCGGCCAGGGCATTGATGTCGGTGGCCATGTTCATGGTGATGACATCGGCCGGCAGGCCGTCGATCACGGCGCGGGCCTGCTTGCTCGAACCGCCGAAGGACATCTGCAGGTTGACCTTCTCTTTGTGCTCGGCTTCCCAGTGCTTCTGGAAGGCCGGGTTGTAGTCCTTGTAGAAGTCACGCATCACGTCATAGGAAACGTTGAGCAGGGTCGGGGCGGCCTGGGCCAGGTTGCCAAGGGCAAGGCCTGCGGCGAGCAGCGAGGCGCTGAAGAGTTTTTTCACGTTGCGTCCTTGTTATTGAAAGGAGAGTGGCAGAGTGCCTGCGACTATAGCGGGTGGCCCTGTGCGGGCTAAAGAACAAAAACAGCTTTGGTTATGCCGTTGCCTGTACCGGCCCTATCGCGGGGCAAGCCCGCTCCCACGGGGCCGGTACAGACGGCCTCAATGTTTGGTAAACAACGCATTGCCACACCGCGAACAGAAGGCCGCACCATGTTCATGGTGGTTCTTGGCGCAGGTCGGGCAGTCGTGCTGCAACTGTTCCCCACGCAGCGCGTTGGCCAGTTCGGCGGTGAAGATGCCGGTGGGCACGGCGATGATCGAGTAACCGGTGATCATCACCAGTGACGACAGCACCTGCCCCAGCGGGGTCTTGGGCACGATATCGCCGAAGCCCACGGTGGTAAGGGTGACGATGGCCCAGTAGATACCCTTGGGGATGCTGGTAAAGCCATGCTCAGGTCCTTCGATCACGTACATCAGGGTGCCGAACACGGTGACCAGGGTCGACACGCTGACCAGGAACACGATGATCTTCTGCTTGCTGCCCTGCAGCGCCGCCAGCAGGTAGTGGGCCTGCTTGAGGTAGGGGCTGAGCTTGAGCACGCGGAAGATCCGCAGCATACGGATGACGCGGATGATCAGCAGGTACTGGGCGTCGCTGTAGTACAGGGCGATGATCCCCGGCACGATCGCCAGCAGGTCCACCAGCCCATAGAAGCTGAAGGCGTAGCGCAGCGGTTTGGGCGAGCAGTACAGGCGGGTGATGTATTCGGCGAGGAAGATCGCCGTGAAACCCCACTCGATGGCGGCCAGCAGGCCGGCGTAGCCCTGGTGTACTTCGTCGATGCTGTCGAGGATCACCGTGACCAGGCTGGCGAGGATGATCAGCAGCAGGGCTTTGTCGAAACGCCGGCCGGCGACGGTGTCGGTCTGGAAGACGATGATGTAAAGCCGCTCGCGCAGGCTTGCTGGGTTTTCCATGGGCGCGTTCCATTGTGCAAATGGGCAGAGCCTAGGGGCTGGGTATCAGCTGTGCAAGCGGGGCGCGTTGCGGCGTTGGTTGAGCTGCGCCAGGTGGCTGCCCAGGTGCATCAGCCAGCAGGCGACCACGAACGGCGCGGTCAGCCCGGCGATCGGCAGCAGGTTGAACAGCGGTTGCAGCAACAGCGCCAGGGCGATGGCCAGCAACGTCATCCAAGGGCGCTCGCCCTGACGGCTGAAGGCCAGCGCAGCCAATGCCGCGTTGAAGCCGTACAGTCCGAGCCAGGCCCCTTGCGCCTCGCCAGCCAGCAGCGCGACACCGCCACCGATCGTTGCGCCAATCACCGCCCAGGTGGCTGCATAGGGATTGGCAAAGTACATCCCGATGACGATCAGCAACCCGGCCATCGGCTTGTCGAGCAGAAAGATCTGCCCGATGCCGCGCAGCATGGCATACAGCGGGTCGGCCTCGACGTAGCTGTTGGCGGTGGGGGCGGCCAGCAGCAGCGCGGCCCATCCAAGCAGCACGAAAGGCGCGGTGTAGGCCACCAGCAACTTGCCGCCGCGCTTGCGCCATTGATGGGTGAGCATGCTCGACAGCCCCCCGGCGGCGATGATCAGCGGCGGCAGGATGGCCGACCAGGGCAGCACGGCGCTGATCAGGATGCCGATCAGCACGCCGTTGTAGCAGTACAGCCCGGCCTGGCGGTCGGCACGGTCATAGCCGCGACGTTGGGCGGTGAGCAGGCCGGCGAGGGCGCCGAGCAGGGCGCCGCCGACCAGCGAAGGGGCGGTCAGCAGGATGGCCAGCAGGCAGCACAGGCCGCACAGGGGGTTGCGCAGCAACAGCACCTGGCTGAAACCGTTGAGCAGCGCCGTGGCCCAGTCAGGGCACGGGTTGACGAAATTTTTGGTGTACATGGGCAGTCAGCAAGGTGAGTGGTCAGCGGTGGGCCTCTTTGGGCCTCGGTTTTCCGCAATGTCTTGGGTCAGCAACGGGTAGCGTGGGAGCGGGCTTGACCCGCGATGGCGTCAGCACAGGCATCAATGCCATGCCTGCTGGCGCCATCGCGGGCGGTGCGGCGTCCCGACAAGCCCGCTCCCACGGGGTTACACCAGCGTCTCGATCCGCAGCGTATTAGTCGAACCTGGCTTGCCGAAAGGCACACCGGCGGTGATCAGCAGCGTGTCGCCGCGGCTGGCCATGCCTTGTGCCTGGGCGATCTCCAGCGCGGTGGAAACCACCTCGTCGACCTGGCGCAGGCGGTCGTTGACCACCGAGTGCACACCCCAGGCCACGCTCAGGCGCCGTGCGGTGTTGAGGTTGGGCGTCAGGTTGAGGATCGGCGCCCGTGGCCGCTCGCGGGCGGCGCGCAGGGTCGAGTTGCCCGACTCGCTGTAGTTGACCAGCACCGCCACCGGCAAAATGCCGCTGATACGGCGGATCGCGCAGCTGATGGCATCCGACACGGTGGCCTCGGCCTTGGGCCGGCCCACATCGAGCTGGGCCTGGTAGTCCGGGCCGTTTTCAACCTGGCGGATGATCTTGCTCATCATCTGCACCGCTTCCAGCGGGTAGTCACCCGAGGCGGTCTCGGCCGACAGCATCACCGCGTCAGCACCCTCGGCCACGGCGTTGGCCACGTCGGTGACTTCGGCGCGGGTCGGGGCAGGGGAGAAGCGCATCGATTCGAGCATCTGCGTGGCCACCACCACCGGTTTGCCCAGCTGGCGGCAGGTGTTGATGATCTGCTTCTGGATCTGCGGCACGCTCTCGGCCGGCACTTCCACGCCCAGGTCGCCACGGGCGACCATGATCGCGTCGGACAGCTCGGCGATGGCCTGCAACTGCTCGACCGCCGAAGGCTTCTCGATCTTGGCCATCAGGTAGGCGCGGTCGCCGATCAGCTGGCGCGCCTCGACGATGTCTTGCGGGCGCTGCACGAACGACAGGGCCACCCAGTCCACGCCCAGCTCCAGGCCGAAGGTAAGGTCGCGGCGGTCTTTCTCGGTGAGCGGGGACAGGTCGAGCACGGCTTGCGGCACGTTGACGCCCTTGCGGTCGGACAGCTCGCCGCCGGCCAGCACTTCGGTGTCGATGGCATCGCTGTGCTTGGCGGTCACCCGCAGGCGCAGCTTGCCGTCATCGAGCAGCAGGTCCATGCCGGGCTCCAGCGCGGCGATGATCTCCGGGTGCGGCAGGTTGACCCGGCGGCTGTCGCCCGGGGTCTTGTCCAGGTCCAGGCGCAGGGCCTGGCCACGCTGCAGTTGCACCTTGCCGTCGGCGAAGCGGCCAACGCGCAGTTTCGGGCCTTGCAGGTCCATGAGGATGCCCAGCGGGTAGTTGAGCTGCTGCTCGACTTCGCGAATCCACTGGTAGCGCAGGGCGTGGTCGGCGTGTTCGCCGTGGCTGAAGTTGAGGCGGAAGATGTTCACCCCGGCTTCGACCAGCTGGCGGATGTCATCGATGCCTTTGATCGCAGGCCCGAGGGTGGCGAGGATTTTTACTTTTTTATCAGGCGTCATGATTGCGGGGTCTCGAGGATCAGGATGGCGCGGAAGTCGTTGACGTTGGTGCGGGTCGGCTCGGTGACGATCAGCGCATCGAGGGCGGCGAAATAGCCGTAGCCGTTGTTGTTGTCCAGCTCATCGCTGGCCGACAGGCCCAGGGCCTCGGCGCGGGCGTAGCTGGCCGGGGTCATGAAGGCGCCGGCGTTCTCTTCCGAGCCGTCGATGCCGTCGGTGTCACCGGCCAGGGCGTACACGCCCGGCAGGCCCTTGAGGCTTTCGGTGAGGCTGAGCAGGAACTCGGCGTTGCGCCCGCCGCGGCCGTTGCCGCGCACGGTGACGGTGGTCTCGCCGCCGGAGAGGATCACGCAGGGCGCCTTCAGCGGCTGGCCATGCAGGACGATCTGCCGGGCGATGCCGGCGTGGACCTTGGCCACTTCCCGCGATTCGCCTTCCAGGTCGCCGAGGATCAGCGGGCTGAAACCGGCCTGGCGGGCCTTCACGGCGGCGGCTTCCAGCGACTGCTGGGGTTTGGCGATCAGCTGGAAGTGGCTGCGGGCCAGGGCCGGATCGTCGGCCTTGACGGTTTCGGAGGCCGGGTTGTTGAGCCAGTCGATGACGGCCTTGGGCGCTTCGATGTTGTAGCGCTTGAGGATCGCCAGGGCATCGGCCGAGGTGCTTGGGTCGGCCACGGTAGGGCCGGAGGCGATGACCGTGGCCAGGTCGCCCGGTACGTCGGAAATCGCGTAGGTGTAGACGGTGGCCGGCCAGCAGGCCTTGGCCAGACGGCCGCCCTTGATCGCCGAGAGGTGCTTGCGCACGCAGTTCATCTCGTCGATGGCGGCGCCGGACTTGAGCAGCGCCTTGTTGATCTGCTGCTTGTCGGCCAGGGTCAGGCCTTCGGCGGGCAGGGCCAGCAGGGCCGAGCCGCCGCCGGAGAGCAGGAAGATGACGCGGTCGTCTTCGGTGAGGTTGCTGACCAGCTCGAGCACGCGCTTGGCCACGGCCAGGCCGGCGGCGTCGGGGACCGGGTGGGCGGCTTCGACCACTTCGATCTTCTGGCAGTTGGCGCCGTGGCCGTAGCGGGTGACGACCAGGCCGGAAACTTCGCCCTGCCAGCTCTTTTCGACCACTTCGGCCATGGCGGCGGCGGCTTTGCCTGCACCGATGACGATGACCCGGCCGCTGCGGTCGGCGGGCAGGTAGGGTTCGAGGACCTGACGGGGGTGGGCGGCGGCGATGGCTGTGTCGAACAGTTCGCGCAGGAGGTTTTGTGGATCGACCGACATGGCAGGCTCCCAGAATTATTGTTGTTCTGCAGAATCAAAAACGCCCCTGGAACTGCCTCCGTGCAGGCCGAACCAGGGGCGGTCCCCACAGCTGCAAGCTTCAAGCTACAAGCTGCAAGTAAAAGCAGATCTGCTTTTGCTTGCCGCTTGAGGCTTACAGCTTGAAGCTTATTTGTCGTCGCGGATCGAGAAGTTGGCCATGTGCTCCAGGCCTTTGATCAGCGCCGAGTGGTCCCAGTTGCCGCCGCCCAGGGCCTGGCAGGTGTTGAACACTTGCTGGGCATTGGAGGTGTTGGGCAGGTTGATGCCCAGCTCCTTGGCGCCTTGCAGGGCCAGGTTCAGGTCCTTCTGGTGCAGGTTGATGCGGAAGCCTGGGTCGAAGGTGCCTTTGATCATGCGCTCGGCGTGTACTTCGAGGATCTTCGAGGAGGCGAAGCCGCCCATCAGGGCCTCACGTACCTTGGCAGGGTCCGCGCCGTTCTTGGCAGCGAACAGCAGCGCTTCGGCAACGGCCTGGATGTTCAGGGCGACGATGATCTGGTTGGCGACCTTGGCGGTCTGGCCGTCACCGTTGCCGCCGACGCGGGTGATGTTCTTGCCCATGGCTTCGAACAGCGGCAGGGCGCGTTCGAAGGCTTTCGGGCAGCCACCGACCATGATGCTCAGGGTGGCGGCCTTGGCGCCGACTTCACCGCCGGACACCGGGGCGTCCAGGTAGGCGGCGCCGGTGGCCTTGATCTTCTCGGCGAAGGCCTTGGTGGCGGTCGGCGAGATCGAGCTCATGTCGATCACGACTTTGTTCGGGCCGACGCCTTCGGCAACGCCGTTTTCACCGAACAGGACGCTTTCGACCTGCGGGGTGTCGGGCACCATGACGATGATGAATTCAGCTTCCTGGGCCACTTCCTTGGGGTTGGCCAGGGCCACGCCGCCGGCGGCGATCAGGTTGGCAGGAGCTGCGTCGTGGTGGGTCGATACGAAGATGCTGTGACCTGCTTTTTGCAGGTTCTGGGCCATGGGGTTGCCCATGATGCCGGTGCCGATGAAACCGATTTTAGCCATGAGAATGTGCCTCTTGTATTTGTGTGCGGACCCTGTGGGAGCGGGCTTGCCCCGCGATGGCGGCATCAAGGCCAGCATCGCAATCGCGGGGCAAGCCCGCTCCCACGGGTTTCGTTTTATTCAGCTGTTCAGATAGCGTTGTGAGTCTTCAGCCAGCCCAGGCCCGCCTCGGTGGTGGTCTTGGGCTTGTACTCCGCGCCCACCCAGCCCTGGTAACCGATGCGGTCCAGGTGCTCGAACAGGAAGCGGTAGTTGATCTCGCCGGTGCCCGGCTCGTGGCGGCCCGGGTTGTCGGCCAGCTGCACGTGGTTGATCAGCGCCAGGTTGGCTTCCAGGGTGCGGGCCAGGTCACCTTCCATGATCTGCATGTGGTAGATGTCGTACTGCAGGAACAGGTTGTCGCTGCCCACTTCGGCCTGGATTTCCAGGGCCTGCTGGGTGGTGTTCAGGTAGAAACCGGGGATGTCGCGGGTGTTGATCATTTCCATGACCAGGCGGATCCCGGCGGCCTTGAGCTTGTCGGCGGCGTAGCGCAGGTTTTCCACGAAGGTCTTGCGAACGGTGGCGCAATCCGGGCCTTGCGGGCGGATTCCGGCCAGGGCGTTGACCTGGGTGTTGCCCAGCACCTTGGCGTATTCGATGGCCTTGTCGACGCCGGCGCGGAACTCTTCGACGCGGTCCGGGTGGCAGGTGATGCCGCGCTCACCCTTGGCCCAGTCGCCGGCCGGCAGGTTGAACAGCACCTGGGTCAGGCCGTGGGCGTCGAGCTGCTGCTTGATCTCGGCGGCGCTGAAGTCATACGGGAAGAGGTATTCGACACCGCTGAAGCCAGCATCGGCGGCGGCCTTGAAGCGGGCCAGGAAGTCCTGTTCGGTGAACAGCATGGACAGGTTGGCAGCGAAGCGAGGCATGGTTGTCTCCTTGCAATGAGGGCCCCCGGCACGCCGGTGCGCGGGGGCGTCAGGCAATCAGTCGAGCATCGAGATGGCGGTTGGCGCGTCGTTGCCGACCAGGGCGAGGTCTTCGAACTCGTTGACCGCGTTGATCTCGGTGCCCATGGAAATGTTGGTGACACGCTCGAGGATCACTTCGACCACGACCGGTACGCGGAACTCTTCGGCCATCTTCTGCGCCTTGAGCAGGGCAGGGGCGATCTCGGCCGGTTCGAACACGCGGATGGCCTTGCAGCCCAGGCCTTCGACCACGGCGACGTGGTCGACACCATAGGTGGCGGCGTCGGTGGCGTTGATGTTCTCGAACGCCAGTTGTACACAGTAATCCATGTCGAAGCCACGCTGCGCCTGGCGGATCAGGCCGAGGTAGGCGTTGTTCACCAGCACGTGGACGTACGGCAGGTTGAACTGCGCACCCACTGCCAGCTCTTCGATCATGAACTGGAAGTCGTAGTCACCGGACAGCGCGACAACCTTGCGTTTCGGGTCGGCCTTGACCACGCCCAGGGCGGCAGGGATGGTCCAGCCCAGCGGGCCGGCCTGGCCGCAGTTGATCCAGTGGCGTGGCTTGTACACGTGCAGGAACTGCGCGCCGGCGATCTGCGACAGGCCGATGGTGCTGACGTAGGTGGTGTCCTTGCCGAACACTTCGTTCATTTCCTGGTACACGCGCTGTGGCTTGACCGGGACGTTGTCGAAGTTGGTCTTGCGCTGCAGGGTCGCCTTGCGCTGCTGGCAGTCTTCCAGCCAGGCCTTGCGGCACTTCAGCTTGCCGGCGGCTTTCCACTCGCGGGCCACTTCGAGGAACACGTCCAGCGCCTTGCCGGCATCGGAAACGATACCCAGGTCCGGGGTGAACACGCGGCCGATCTGGGTCGGTTCGATGTCCACGTGCACGAACTTGCGGCCTTCGGTGTAGACGTCGACGGAGCCGGTGTGGCGGTTGGCCCAGCGGTTGCCGATACCGAACACCAGGTCGGATTTGAGCATGGTCGCGTTGCCGTAGCGGTGCGAGGTCTGCAGGCCGACCATGCCGACCATCAGTGCGTGGTCGTCAGGGATGGTGCCCCAGCCCATCAGGGTCGGGACTACCGGTACGCCGGTCAGTTCGGCGAACTCGACCAGCTTGTCGCTGGCGTCGGCGTTGATGATGCCGCCGCCGGCTACCAGCAGTGGGCGCTCGGCGTCATTGAGCAGGGCCAGGGCTTTCTCGGCCTGTACGCGGGTGGCGGACGGCTTGTTGACCGGCAGCGGCTCGTAGGCGTCGATGTCGAATTCGATCTCGGCCATCTGCACGTCGAACGGCAGGTCGATCAGCACAGGGCCTGGGCGGCCGGTGCGCATTTCATAGAAGGCCTTCTGGAACGCGTAAGGCACCTGGCCTGGCTCCAGCACGGTGGTCGCCCACTTGGTCACCGGCTTGACGATGCTGGTGATGTCGACGGCCTGGAAGTCTTCCTTGTGCAGGCGGGCACGCGGAGCCTGGCCGGTGATGCACAGGATCGGGATGGAGTCGGCCGACGCACTGTACAGGCCGGTGACCATGTCGGTGCCGGCAGGGCCGGAGGTGCCGATGCATACGCCGATGTTGCCCGGGTTGGCGCGGGTGTAGCCCTCGGCCATGTGCGAGGCACCTTCGACGTGGCGAGCGAGGACGTGATCGATGCCACCGACTTTTTTCAGGGCCGAGTAAAGCGGGTTGATCGCGGCGCCAGGAATGCCGAACGCGGTATCTACACCTTCACGGCGCATGACCAGAACGGCTGCATCGATTGCTCTCATTTTGCTCATGGTTTGTGCCTCATCGATTTTGTAATTGTATACAACTTGCTTTGCGACAGAGTGTATTCACGCTTCGACCCAAAGGTCAATCCATTTTCGTCGGCAGGCTTTGATTGGCTCTCGGGGCCGTGAAAAGCGGCATTTCGTCGCAGTCGGTACGATTGCGTCAAATTATTGTATACAAAACATATCTCTGTTGTGTTCTATTCTCTCATCGGTTTTCAACTGCCCTCAGGGCTTCTCACAACAAGAAGAGGACCTTTTCATGAACGCATTGACCCTTAAAGTCGCCGTCGGCGTGGTAAACGCCGCGCTTGCTGCAGGCCGCAAGATCAACGCAGCGCCACTGACCGTGGCGGTGCTGGATGCCGGCGGGCACCTGCTGGCGCTGCAACGGGAGGATGGTGCCAGCCTGCTGCGCCCGGACGTGGCCATCGGCAAGGCCTGGGGCGCAGTGGCCCTGGGCAAGGGCTCGCGCCTGCTGGCGCTGGATTCGCAGCAGCGGCCGGCGTTCTATGCCGCGCTCAATGGCTTGGGTGAGCGGCCGGTGGTGCCGGTGCCCGGTGGCGTGCTGATTCGCGATCAGGACGGCAAGGTGCTGGGTGCGGTAGGGATCAGCGGGGATACGTCGGATATCGACGAGCAGTGTGCGATCAGTGCGATCGAGGCGGCGGGGCTGACGGCGGATGCGGGGGTGGCTGCCTGATTCTTTATTGACGCTACCGGCCCTTTCGCGGGTAAACCCGCTCCCACAGGTTCACCACAATGTTGAAGGTTGTGGTGAACCTGTGGGAGCGGGTTTACCCGCGAATGAGGCAATCGCGGTGGTTCAGGCCGCCTCGGGCTCGCAGCCCTTCAGCACCAGGCGAATGATGGTTTCCGCCGCCGCATCGTAGTCACTGTCGGCCAATTTGGCCTTCCCCGTCACCACGGCAATCTGCCAGTCGAAATCCGCGTAAGTCTGCGTCGCCGCCCAGATGCTGAACATGAGGTGGTGCGGGTCGACGTGGGCGATCTGCCCGCGGTCGATCCAGCGCTGGATGCACTCGATGTTGTGCCGGGCCTGCTCGTTGAGCTGCTCGACCTGGCGCGGCGACAGGTGCGGCGCGCCGTGCATGATCTCGCTGGCGAACACTTTCGAGGCGTGGGGCAGGTCGCGGGAGATGAGAATCTTCGAGCGGATGTAGGCGCTCAGCACTTCCTTGGGGTCGCCATCGGCGCTGAACGGCGTCGAAGCCTGCATGATCGGCGCGATGATGCTCTCGAGCACCTCGCGGTAGAGGTTTTCCTTCGACTTGAAGTAGTAGTACACGTTCGGCTTGGGCAGGCCGGCCTTGGCCGCGATATCGCTGGTCTTGGTGGCGGCGAAGCCCTTGTCGGCGAATTCTTCACTGGCCGCGCGCAGGATCAGTTCCTTGTTGCGCTCGCGAATGGTGCTCATTGTCGGGGGTCTTCCTCGTGTATGGCCCCCTCCGTGAGGGGTCCGGCATGGTAGCACCCGCCCCGACGGGCGCTCAAGGCAGCGACTTTCGGCTAGAATCCGCAGCACTCAAAACATGGGATACAGGCAAACATGGCAGGAAGCAGTCTACTGGTACTGATCGACGACATCGCCACGGTACTCGACGATGTCTCGCTGATGACCAAGGTCGCGGCGAAAAAGACCGCCGGCGTGCTCGGTGACGACCTGGCGCTCAATGCCCAGCAGGTTTCCGGCGTGCGCGCCGAGCGCGAGATCCCGGTGGTGTGGGCGGTGGCCAAGGGCTCGATGGCCAACAAGGCGATCCTGGTGCCGGCGGCGCTGTTGATCAGCGCGTTCATCCCGTGGGCGGTGACGCCGCTGCTGATGGTCGGTGGCGCCTACCTGTGCTTCGAGGGGTTCGAGAAGCTGGCGCACAAGTTCCTGCACAGCAAGGAAGAGGACGAGGCGCAGCACGAGGCGCGTAAAGAAGCCGTCGCCGATGCCAATGTCGACCTGGTGGCATTCGAGAAAGACAAGATCAAGGGCGCGGTGCGCACCGATTTCATTCTCTCCGCCGAGATCATCGCCATCACCCTGGGTACCGTCGCCGATGCGCCGCTGACTCAGCAGATCATCGTGCTGTCGGGCATCGCCATTGTCATGACCGTGGGTGTGTATGGCCTGGTGGGCGGCATCGTCAAGCTCGATGACCTCGGCCTATGGATGAGCAAGAAGGCCTCAAGCGTCACCCGGGCCGTCGGCAACGGCATCCTGCGTGCGGCGCCATACCTGATGAAGAGCCTGTCGGTGATTGGTACTGCGGCGATGTTCCTGGTCGGTGGCGGCATCCTGGTGCACGGCATTGCACCGCTGCATCACGCCATCGAGGCGTTCAGCGAAGGGCGGGGCGGGGCATTGACCGGGGCTTTGCTCAATGGAGCGGCGGGGGTCGTCGCCGGGGCGGTGGTGCTGGCGGTGGTTGCTGTCGTGAGCAAGGTGTGGCGGGCGGTAAAGCCGGCAAACTGAAGCGCCTGGTCGGGGCTTGCCCCGGTTCGCCTGTAGGAGCGGCCTTGTGTCGCGATAGGGGCGCGAAGCGGCCCCAGGATCTCGACATCATGCAAAATCACCGGGGCTGCTGCGCAGCCCTTTCGCGGCACGAGGCCGCTCCTACAGGTTATGCACTGGCTTCAGATCAGAAGTGAACCTTGACCAGGAAGCTCATGGTGTTCTGATCAGTGGTGAAGGCGTCGCTGTCCTTGATGCCGTACTTGTTCTTCCAGTAGTCGTACTCGATACCGACGTACAGCTGCTTCTCTCCCAGGTGCAGCGCTTTACCCAGGTCGTATTTGATCTGCGGATTGAAGTGCAGGTTGGCCTGGTAGGTGCCGCGACGGTTCTCGTCGTTGTCCACTACCCAATCCATGAAGCCGTCGATCAGCACGTCGGAATCGCCGACTGGAATGGTGTACGACCACACTGGAGTGATCTGCCACACGTTGTCGCCCGGGCGGCTGCCATCGGTGGTGCGCTGGTAGAAGTTCAGCTGGAAGTAGTCGAAGCCTGGGATGGCCAGGTCGAAGCCTGGGCCGATCAGGTAGGACTCGGTGTCACCCTCGCCGAACTCGTAGGTCATGGCTAGCAGCACGTCCTTGACCGGACCAAACTCGATCTTCTGGTCGAAGATCTTGCCGAACGACAGGCGTGGGCTGAACTCACCGTAGTAGGTGTTCGGGCCGTTGCTGGCGTCCTTCTTGCCCTGGTAGAAGATCTTGTCGAGGAAGAAGAAGTTGTCGCCGTATTTCCAGCCGTCGGCGTGCTCGAAGGTCACCGTCTGCTGGATTTCGGGGTTGACCTTGAAGTTCTTGCCCCACAGGTAGGTCAGGCTGTTGTTCTGCCACTGCAGCAGGTCACCGGCTTGGCTGGCGCCACAGGCCAGCAGGCCGCCGGCGAGGATCAGGCTATTGATGATGCGCATTGCGTGTGTCGCTCCCTTGATTGGATCTGTTGTCAGCGCTCGGGCGCCGTTTTTTGTCTTTTGAGTCAGCTTTTTTCGATTGGCCACAGCTGTTTGGCAAGAGCTGCGCCAACTTTTCCGGGTTGGCCACAACCATCCTGCTCGACGTCTTGCTGAACGGATGAACATGGTTCTTTCAGGCTGGCAACACGTTGACCAACCGCCCGAATTCATTGACTGAGCGGTCAGCAAACGTGGGCAGGATCCTTCCTGCCCCGATCGAGGGGGCGCGCAGATTACTGGCTTGCGCGCCGGTCCTCAAGTGCTCCGTCCTGGAGCACCGTGTTACAAAGTTGTGCGTTTGGTCAGGTTATCAGAAATGCACTTTGATGAGAGCGCTGGCGACGCTCTGATTGCTTTCCAGGTTGCCGCGGCTGTCGATGCCGTATTTGTCCTTCCAGTAGCTGTACTCGAAGCCCACGTAAAGCTGCTTGGCGCCCAGGTTCAGGGCCTTGCCCAGGTCGTATTTGACCTGTGGGTTGAAGTGCAGGTTGGAGTGGTAGGTGCCACGGCGGGTCTGGTCGTTGTCGGTGACCCAGTCCATGTAGCCGTCGATCAGGATGTCGGAGCGGCCCACGGGAATGGTGTAGGACCAACCGGGGGTGATCTGCCAGACGTTGTCGCCCGGGCGGCTGCCTTCGGTGTTGCGCAGGTAGAAGTTCAGGGTGAAGTAGTTGAAGCCGGGAATGTTCAGGTCGAAGCCGGGGCCGATCAGGTAGGCCTCGTTGTCGCCTTCGCCGCGTTCGTAGGTCATGGCCAGCAGCACGTCCTTGACCGGGCCGAAGCTCAGGTTGCGGTCGAGGATCTTGCCGAACGACAGGCGCGGGCTGAACTCGCCGTAGTAGGTGGTCACGCCTTTGCTCGGGTCGGGCTTGCCGTTGTAGAAGATCTTGTCGACGAACAGGAAGGTGTCGCCGTACTTCCACTTGTTGGCGTGCTCGAAGGTGATGGTCTGCTGGATATCGGGGTTGACCTTGAAATCCTTGCCATACAGGTAGGTCAGGCTTTCGCCGTGCCACTGCAGCCATTCGCCGGCGTGGGAAGGGAGGGTGGCCAGCAGGCTGCTGCCCAGCAACAGCGAGGAAGTGATGCGCTTCATGTTGTGTTTCCCGGACTTATTGTTTTTGTTGGCGGTTTTTTCGGCGCGCAGGCGCCCCGGACGGCCCATTCCGGCGGGCCGACGGTGATGCGGTTACTGCAGGTGGTAAAGCGGGGCGGCAAACGCTGCCGCCCCTGGTCCTCAATGCTGGTGGCAGGCGTCGTTGTGCGCGGCGCGTTCGGCGCCACCGAGGATGTTGAACAGCAGGTTCAGCACCAGGGCGCTGAGGGTGGCCATGGCGATGCCACTGTGGGTGATGGGTTCCATCCACTGCGGCATCTGTGCGAAGAACTCCGGGCGGACCACGGGGATCAGGCCGAAGCCGACGCTGACCGCAACCAGCAACTGGTTGCGACGGTCGGAGATGTCCGCTTCCTGGAGGATCTTGATCCCGGTGGCGGTGACCATGCCGAACATGGCGATGGACGCGCCGCCCAGTACTGCAGGCGGGATCGAGGCGATCAGGAAGGCCGCCTTGGGCAGCAGGCTGAGCAGGATCAGCAAGCCGCCTGCCATCACCGTTACGTAGCGGCAGCGCACTCCGGTCATCTGCACCAGGCCGATGTTCTGGGCGAACGAGGAGTGGGTGAAGGTGTTGAAGAACCCGGCGATGAACGATGCCCCGGCGTCGCACAGCAGGCCGCGGCGCAGCATCCCTGGGGTAACTTCACGGTCGGTGACCTTGCCCAGGGCCAGGAACATGCCGGTGGACTCGACGAAGATGATCACCACCACCAGGCACATCGACAGGATCGGCGCCAGGCTGAAGGTCGGCATGCCGAAGTGCAGGGGGGTGACCACCTGCAGCCAAGGCGCCTCGTTCAGGCCGGACAGGTCGACCATGCCGATGGAACCGGCGAGCACGTAGCCCAGGCCCATGCCCACCAGTACCGAAACGTTGACCCAGAAACCGCGCATGAAGCGATTGATCAGCAGGATCACCGCCAGCACCAGGCCGGCGACCATCAGGTAGATCGGCGAGCCGAAGGTCTCGGCCTCATGGCCACCACCGGCCCAGTTGACCGCCACCGGGAACAGCGAGAGGCCGATGGAGGTGATGACCGTGCCGGTTACCAGGGGAGGGAAGAAACGCACGACCTTGGACATGAATGGCGCGATCAGCATGCCGAAGAAACCGGCGGCGATGGTCGCGCCGAAGATCCCCTGCAAACCGACGCCGGGCATGCCGGCCATGGCCACCATGCTGCCGACGGCGGCGAAGCTGGCGCCCATCATGACCGGCATGCGGATGCCGACCGGGCCGATACCGAAGGATTGGATGATGGTGGCAACGCCGGCGACCAGCAGGTCGGCGTTGATCAGGAAGGCGACTTCCTCGCGGGACAGGCCGGCGGCCTGGCCGATGATCAGCGGCACGGCAATGGCGCCACCGTACATCAGCAGAACGTGTTGCAAACCCACCAGGATCAGCTGGAACAGGGGCAGGGGCTGTCGTGGCGGCGCAACAGGAATGTACGCCTTGGGTGACTCGGACATGCAGCACCTCGAGTTTTGTTTTTATTCTCGGATCCAAGCGGGCGGCTTCACCTGGCAGGCCTGGTTGAGGAGGCTGTGGTTCCCGGGTGAAGACGCACGCTCGATGCTTGCTTGTTGCTTTGAAGGTGAAACAGAGGCCGGCAGTACCGGCCTCATCGCGGGGCAAGCCCGCTCCCACGAGAGTGAGTGGGCGTATCCAGTCAGTTGACCTGGGCGCCTTTGGCGATCCAGTCGCCGACCAGCTTGCGCTCTTCAACGGTCATCTGAGTGATGTTGCCCAGCGGCATGATCTGGCTGGCGACGGCCTGCGCCTGGATGCGCGCGGCCTGGGCCTGGATCTGCTGCGGGGTGTCGAACATCACGCCGGCAGGGGCGGCGCTGAACAGTGGGCTGGTCGGTTTGGACGAGTGGCACACGGTGCAGCGTTCCTGGATGACGGTGTGGATCTTGTCGAAACCACCGGTGGCGGCCTGGGCGGTTGCCGGGGCTTGAGCAGCAGGTGCTTCGGCAGGCTTGGCAGCCTCCTCGGCGCGCAGCTCGGCGGCGGTCTTGCCACCCACGGCCGTGGCTGGCAACGGCTGGTACTCGACCTTCGCAGCAGCCTGCTCAGGGGCAGTCGGCAGCGGCTTGGGGCCGGTCACGTAGGCCAGGCAGATCATCGCCAGGGCGCCGACAGGCAGGGTCCAGGCGTACTTGTTGCTGTCGTGGCGGGTGTTGAAGTAGTGACGGATCAGTACCGCGGCCACCGCGATCCCGGCCAGGATCAGCCAGTTGTACTGGCTGCCGTAGGTGCTCGGGAAGTGGTTGCTGATCATGATGAACAGCACCGGCAGGGTGAAGTAGTTGTTGTGGCGCGAGCGCAGCAGGCCCTTGGCCGGTAGTACCGGATCGGGGGTCTGGTTGTTCTCGATGGCCGCCACCAGCTGGCGCTGGGCCGGCATGATGATGCGGAACACGTTACCGACCATGATGGTGCCGATGATCGCGCCGGTGTGCAGGTAAGCGCCGCGGCCGCTGAATACCAGGCTGAAGCCCCAGCATGCGGCGATGATCAGCACGAACAGCACGCCACCCAGCAGGGCCGGTTTCTTGCCCAGGGGCGAGTCGCAGAGGAAGTCGTAGACGAACCAGCCGGCGATCAGCGAACCGATACCGATGGCCACGCCCTCGGCACCGCTCAGGGTGCTGCCGGGTGCCAGCAGGTACAGGGCCGGGTTCCAGTAGAACACCACGCACAGCAAGGCGATCCCGGACATCCAGGTGAAGTAGGCTTCCCATTTGAACCAGTGCAGGTTCTCGGGCATTTTCGGTGGCGCGAGCTTGTATTTTTCCAGGTGGTAGATACCGCCACCGTGGATGGCCCAAAGGTCACCCGACAACCCATCGCGCGGGTTGCTTCGGTTCAGGTGGTTCTCCAGCCAGACGAAGTAGAACGATGCACCGATCCAGGCGACGCCGGTGATCATGTGAACCCAGCGAATGCTCAGGTTCAGCCATTCGTGAAGGTGTGCTTCCACAGTAGTTACCTCTCGCCGGTCACCACATCGATGACCGACCCTTTCTTATTGGTGGGGATTGAGGATCAACATCTGTTCCTCGGGGAAGTAATGCTCATCGCAGTTGTTGCCAGAACCACTGCGATCAACCACCAGGAAATCATCCCGCTTTTCGATCGTAAGCACCGGGTGGTGCCAAACGCCGCGATGGTAATTGATGCCCTGCCTGCCGTTACTGCGGAAGGCGCGGACCAAGCCTGATACAGGTGCATCGCCAACTGGCGCGACCACGATCAGAAAGGGGTTGCCGAGCAGCGGGATGAAAGCCTGGCTGCCCAGCGGATGGCGTTCCAGCATGCGCACGGTCAGCGGCATTTCCAGCGCGTCGGCGCGGAAGATGCTGATGATCGCCTTGTCCTCAGGCTCGGCGGTCTCGACCGTGGCGAGCTTGTGGAAGCGCATGGTCGAGCCGTTGTTGATCATGAAGTGGTCGCTGCCATCGGTTTCGATCACATCACCGAACGGGGCAAAGGCTTCTTTGGTCAGGGGCTCGATCATCAGGGTGCGCATGCGGTTATCTCTTCTATGTTCGTTGTTCTTGATTTGGGTGGACTGGCTTTTCAGGCCTGGCCCTGGGTACGGACGCGTCACGCACTCGGGCCGGGCCTGGGCTCAATCCTCAAAGCTGCAGCAGGCGGAACAGGGCGATCAGGTTGATCTGCGCCAGGGCTTCCTTGAACTCGGCATCCTTGTCGTTGTGGATGCGCTTTTCGAAGGAGGCGAGGATCTGGTGCCGGTTGCTGCCCTTGACCGCCATGATGAACGGGAACTGGAACTTGGCTTTGTAGGCGTCGTTCAGTTCGGTGAAACGGGCGAACTCCTCGGCGGTGCATTGGTGGATACCGGCGCCGGCCTGCTCGTTGGTGCTCGATTCGGTCAACTCGCCCTGTACGGCGGCTTTGCCGGCCAGGTCCGGGTGAGCGTTGATCAGGGCCAACTGGTCGCTGTGGTTGGCGCTGAGCAGGATGTCGCTCATGCGCTGATGCAGCGCTTCGATCTCGTCCAGTTCAGCCAGTTGGCCGAGGTCGTAGGCTTTTTCGGCGACCCACGGCGAGTGCTCGTAGATGTCGGCAAAGGCTTCGACGAAGGCAGCGCGGTCCAGGCTGGACGGTTTGAGGGTGTTGAAGGCGGTCATCAGGCGTTCTCTTTCTTGTACGGGTGGGTGGCGTGCCAGTGGCGGGCGATGTCCACGCGACGGGCGAACCAGACCTGCTCATGGCTCTTGGCGTAATCGACGAAGCGCTTGAGCGCGGCCAGCCGCGCCGGGCGGCCGACCAGGCGGCAGTGCAGGCCGATGGAGAGCATTTTCGGGGCTTCGGCGCCTTCGGCGTAGAGCACGTCAAAGGCGTCCTTGAGGTACTGGAAGAACTGCTCGCCGCAGTTGAAACCCTGTACCTGGGTGAAGCGCATGTCATTGGTGTCCAGGGTGTAGGGGATCACCAGGTGCGGCTTGCCGGTCGGGTTGTTCGGTTCCCAGTAGGGCAGGTCGTCGTCGTAGGTGTCGCTGTCGTAGAGGAAGCCGCCTTCCTCCATCACCAGGCGCCGGGTGTTCGGGCCGGTGCGGCCGGTGTACCAGCCCACCGGGCGCTCGCCGGTCAGTTCGGTGAGGATGCGGATGGCTTCGAGCATGTGCTCGCGCTCTTGCGCTTCTTCCATGTTCTGGTAGTCGATCCAGCGGTAGCCGTGGCTGCAGATCTCGTGGCCGGCCTCGGCCATGGCGCGGATCACGTCGGGGTGGCGCTGGGCGGCCATGGCCACGGCGAAGATGGTCAGCGGCACGCCGCTATCCTTGAACAGCTTGAGCAGGCGCCATACACCGGCGCGGCTGCCGTATTCGTAGAGCGATTCCATGCTCATGTTGCGTTGGCCCTGCAATGGCTGGGCGGCAACCATTTCAGACAGGAAAGCCTCGGACTCTTTGTCGCCGTGCAGGATGTTGCGCTCGCCACCTTCTTCGTAATTGAGCACGAAGGACAGTGCAATGCGGGCATTCCCCGGCCATTGCGGATGAGGTGGGTTGTTGCCGTAACCGATCAGGTCGCGAGGGTAGTCAGCGCTCACTGCAGTCTTCCTTCTTGTACGTTAGTGCGGGTGGTGGGCGGGCCGCGTCGGGATGTCGCACCACCGGATGGGCTGATTGTATACAACTTCTTAAATACTTTGTAAGCCTGTTTTTCCGCATTTCTTCCCATTTGTCGCCCTGAAACGGCTTGCAAGAAACCTGCCTGATTGGTCAGCTAATGACGGTGATGCCTGCTTGCTGCCTGTCTTTGCGATTGGTGGCCTGTTTTCAGGGGTGAGCGGGCGAGCTGCAAGAAGGGTTTAAAAAATTGTGTACAATTTTTTGAGAAACTGTCTTAATGGCGTCATTCCCGCACACCGCTGGCCCCCGTGCCCGGTGCATGCCGTGTATTTTTTGCCCACGCATACGACAAGAGGCGACAAGCAAATGGGACGTTTGACCACACACGTACTGGACGCCGCGCATGGCTGCCCGGGCAGCTCGATCAAGGTTGAGTTGTACCGTGTCGAAGGCCAGCAGCTGGAGTTGATCAACACCGTGCTGACCAACAGCGATGGCCGCGTCGATGCGCCGCTGTTGCAGGGTGACGACTACCGTACCGGCGTTTACCAGCTGCAGTTCAGCGCTGGCGATTATTACCGCGCTCGCGGCGTGCAACTGCCGGCTGCGGCGTTCCTTGACGTTGTCGTGCTGCGCTTTGGTATCGACGAGCAGCAAGAGCACTACCATGTGCCGCTGCTGATCTCGCCGTACAGCTACTCGACCTATCGTGGAAGCTAGTTGGTCGCTAGAAGAATCTTCGTAGGTCCTTGCCCGCTCTCACACTGGCGGGCTTTTTTTTGCCTGTTTGTAGGAGCGGTGCAATTCCTGTGGGAGCGGGTTTACCGGAGTGCCGGACCACCGCGAAGCAGGCGGCGCGTTGGATGGCACCGGCTCTGCCGGTGTTCGCGGGTAAATCGCAGCGGCGAACCGCCGCTCCCACAGGGTACGCGCGCTTTGACACCAAGCGTTCTAACTGTGGGGGCGCAGCTTGCGATGATTTAAACGCAGGCAGATACGACAAAGGGGCGCCATGCGCCCCTTTGTCGTTTGCTCGTACAGCCCGTTCAGGCCGACATCAGGGCGCGATGCCCGCCGTCCCATTGGCCAGCTTCGGTTGCCGGTAGAGGTCAAGCAGTACCTGGTCCAGCACCTGCGAAGCGCCCCAGGGTTTGGGGTCGTTGAGGATGGCTGCGACCGCCCAGGTGTTGCCATTGCTGTCGCGGCTGAAGCCAGCGATCGCGCGGACGGTATTGAGGGTGCCGGTCTTGATGTGGGCCTCACCGCTCATGGCCGTGCGCTTGAGGCGCTTGCGCATGGTGCCATCCATGCCCACCAGTGGCATCGAGCTTATGAACTCGGCGGCGTACGGGCTGTTCCAGGCAGCCTGCAGCAGTGCGGCCATCTCGCGGGTGCTGACCCGTTCCGCGCGGGACAGGCCCGAACCGTTCTCCATCACCAGGTGCGGCGCAGTGATGCCTTTCTTCGCCAGCCACTGACGCACCACGCGCTGGGCGGCACGGGCATCGTCACCATCGGCGTCGGTGCGGAACTGCGCGCCGAGGCTGAGGAACAGCTGCTGGGCCATGGTGTTGTTGCTGTACTTGTTGATGTCGCGGATCACTTCGACCAGGTCCGGCGAGAAGGCCCGGGCCAGCAGGCGGGCGCTCTTGGGCACGTTCTCGATGCGGTCGCTGCCCTGGATGCTGCCGCCCAGCTCGTTCCAGATGGCCCGCACGGCGCCGGCGGCATAGGTCGGGTGGTCCAGCAGCGACAGGTAAGTCTGCGAGTTGCAGCCTTCAGCCAGTTGGCCGCTGACCGTCACGCTGACGCCGTCGGCCTGGGTCACCGGGTTGTAGCGCACTTCGCCAGTGCACTGCTTGCCCGCCACGGCCTTGACCTGGTTGTCGATGCGGATGCTGGCGATCGGCGGCTCGACCGCCACCGTGACCTTGCCACCGTCGTTGCGGGCGACGAAGCGCAGCGCCTTGAGATTGACCAGCAGCGAATCGGGCTTGACCAGGAACGGCTTGTTGTCGTCGCCGCCGTCGTCATTGAACTGTGGCAGGTTGGGCTGCACGAAATGGCTGCGGTCCAGGACCAGGTCGCCGGTCACGGTGCGCACGCCGTTGGCGCGCAGGTCGCGCATCAGCAGCCAGAGCTTTTCCATGTTCAGCTTGGGGTCGCCACCGCCCTTGAGGTAGAGGTTGCCGTTAAGCACACCGTTGCTCAGGGTACCGTCGGTGTAGAACTCGGTCTTCCACTGGAAGGTGGGGCCCAGCAGCTCGAGCGCGGCATAGGTGGTGACCAGTTTCATGGTCGAGGCCGGGTTCACCGAAACGTCGGCGTTGAACACGGTCGCGGTGCCGGGGCCATTGAGCGGCAGCATCACCAGGGACAGGGCGGAGTCTTGCAGCTTGTTGGTCTTGAGGGCCTGCTGCACCTTGGCCGGCAAGCTGGTGTTGACGGCGGCGGCCTGGCTGGGCAGGGCGAGTGGCAGGAGCAGGCCGGCGAGCAATAGTGGGCGGAACGTCTTGATCATGGATAGATGAACCCTGCAGGCGAGGGAAAAAGAACATGGGGCTGTAAGAATGATGGCCCCAGCACGTAAACGAGTGCGCATTATGCCCCAAGCGCACGTTGTATGCGCCCCGTTCGACACAAATGCGCCGCAGCTCGCCGGAAACTGGTAAAGTGCCGCGCGTTAATACTTGAGAGGATTGTTTCATGGCTACCAACCGTTCCCGTCGTCTGCGCAAGAAACTGTGCGTGGATGAATTCCAGGAGCTGGGTTTCGAACTGAACCTGGGCTTCAAGGAAGACCTGTCCGATGAAGCCATCGATGCCTTCCTCGACGCCTTCCTGACCGAAGCCATGGACGCCAACGGCCTGGACTATGTCGGCGGCGATGACTTCGGCCTGGTCTGCAAGGCCACCCGTGGCTCGGTGGAAGAAGCGCAGCGCGCTGCTGTCGAAGCCTGGCTCAAAGGTCGCAGCGAACTGACCAACATCGAAGTCAGCCCACTGCTGGACGCCTGGTATCCGGAAAAGCCGATCAACCCGGCTTCCTGATCCGTGGCGGCGGTGCCCGAGAGGGCGCCGCTTCACCTTGGCTCGGCCTGGCGGCCCAATTGCCGGGCCAGGGCTTTCTCCACACGGCGCATGTGCCGTGCAAGTGCCTGACGGTACAGTTTCATCTCTGCCAGGGGCAACCCGGGCTCTCCCAGTAGTTCACACGCCTGAATCAACGACCTGGCATCCAGCATTCGCGCCGCGCTGAGGATCTTGTGCGCCTGTGCGGCAAGCGCATCGGCGTCTTGCTGCGGGTCGATGGTCATCAGAATGCCCAGGTCCTGTTGCAGGCTCAGGTGCAAGGTGCCGAGGAGGCGGTCGCGGTCACTGGCGCTGTCGCCGACAATGGCGCTCAGGCCCTGCAGATGGAAGCGATGACCGCACTCGTCGCAGCCTTCCTTGCACGGCCTGGTGTTACGGGCAATGGACGCCAGCCGCTGGCTGAGCACCTGCAAGCCGATGGGTTTGAGCAGGCAGTCGTCCATCCCCGCATCCAGGCACTGCTGGCGCACTTCGGGTTGGGCGTTGGCGGTATAGCCGATCAGGGTGCAGCGTGGCCTGCCGTGCAGGCGTTCCTCTGCGCGCACGGTCCTGGCCAGTTCGTAGCCGTTCATCTGCGGCATGTTGCAGTCAACGATGAGTACGTCGAAACAGCCTTCGCGCCATTTGCGCAATCCTTCGCGGCCATCGCGGGCGCTGTCCTGGCGCAAGCCCAGGTAGTTCAACTGTTGTGCTATCAGCAACAGGTTGGCCGGGTGATCGTCGATCACCAGGATCCTCAGTCGTGGATCCGGGCGCTCGATGTCGCTCGCGTCCTGGGGCCTCGGCTCGACCGGGGCAACGCACTGCAAGGGCATGCGCAGCCTTACCCGTGTACCTACGCCATGCAGGCTCTGCAGGGTCAGTTCGCCGCCCATCATTGCGCACAGGCTTCGGCTTATCACCAGCCCAAGGCCGGTGCCGGCCCGAGCGCCGTCGCTGTAGGGGTTGGCCTGCACAAAAGGGGTGAACAGCTGCTCGAGTTCCTGCTCGTGGATGCCGATGCCGGTGTCGCGGACTTCCATGTCCAGGGTCTGGGTCAGTGGCTCGCCACTGCTGCAGAGTTTGACGCTGATGCTCACCTGGCCCTGATCGGTGAACTTGATCGCGTTGCTCACCAGGTTCGACAGCACCTGTTTGAACCGCAGCGGGTCGAGCAGCGCATGGCAGCGCGCCTCGGCGGCGATCGCCACTTCGAGCGCCAGGCCTTTTTGTCGGGCCAGTCCGTCGAATACACGTCCGACGGACTCGACCAGCGCTGCCAGCTCCACTGGTTCTGGGGCCAGGGACAAATGGCCCGACTCGATCCGCGCGATGTCGAGGATATCGCCGATCAACCCCAGCAGGTCCCTGGCCGAGTGATGGGCAATCTCCAGGGCCGGGCGGTCCAGTTGGCCCTGTTCGGCACGCCGCGAGGCGAGTTCGAGCATGCCGATCAAGGCGTTCATCGGGGTGCGGATTTCGTGGCTGATGGTGGCGAGGAAAGTGCTCTTGGCGCGGTTGGCGTCATCGGCCTGTTGCTTGGCCAGTCGCAGGTCCTGGACCAGGTTGCGGCGTTCGCTGATGTCGATCCAGCCGCCGATGATGCCCTGCATTTCTCCCAGCGAGTCGCGGTAGGGGAGGATCCAATGGTAGATGGTCAGATCCTTGTCCCTCAGCCGCAGAGGGCGATCGAGGATCAAGGGTTTGCCTTGCTCCATCACGCGTCGGTAATCGTCCTGGATCTGCCGGGTGTAGTCGCAGTCGCTGCAACAGGTGTCCTGCAAGCGCTTGCCTATGATCTGCTCGAGACTGGCGCCGACCGCTTGCAGGTAGCTGTCGTTGCAACTTTGCAGGCGCCCTTCGCGGTCACGCACGTACATGGGGTGTGGCGTGCCATTGAGCAAGGCGCCCATGAACTCCAGCTGGTCGTTGAGCGCCCGCTCGGCGCGTTGACGCTGTTTGATCTGGCGGCGCAGCCGGGCATTCCACACCAGTGCCAGTACCAGCAGCACACCGATGACCGCGACCACCTGCAGGATCACCCTGCGGTAATTGCGCCAATAGGCATCGTCGGCAGCGCCGTGATCCCGCCAGCGACTGTTGATCACCCCCAGCTCCTCCGGAGTGATGCTCAGCAGCGCCTTGTCGAGGATCGAAGCCAGTTCGCTGGCCTGGGGCAGGGTGGCCAGCGAGAAGGTCGCAGGCTCGGTGCCGACAGTGGTGCGGATCACCAGGTCGTTGTTGCTGGCCAGCATGTGGTTGGCGTCGATCAGTGTGGCGATCGCGGCATCCACGGTGCCGCTGCCCAGCAGGGCCAGGGAGTAGTAGGTGCTGTCGGTGGCTACCTGATGAATCAATGGGTGCTTGGCATTGAGCAGTGCGGCCACGCTGCTGTCACGGGGTACCGCGACCCGCTTGCCCTTGAGCTGCTTCAGATTGACAGGCTGGTGCTTGCCGTTGCGACTGACCAGCACGTAGGCGCTTTCCAGGTAGGGCCTGCTGAGTTGCAGCGGGTTGCCTGGGCGGGTGTCGGTGGAGTGCGTGGCGATGATGTCGGTGCGGCCGGACTCAAGCTGATCGATCATGTCGCCATCGCCACTGGCGCGGCCAATGTCGAAGCGCAAGCCGGTGCGCAAGCGGATGAGTTCGAGCAGGTCGGCGACGATGCCGCGTAGCCGGCCGTTGCCGTCGAGGAAGGACAGCGGGGCTGCGGTGTCGTTGACCACGACCCGCATCACCGGGTGATTGCGCAGCCAGTTTTCTTCCCGTGTCGACAGCTGCAGCTTGCGATCAGTCAACAGGCTGCCGCTGCTGGCACTCCAGCGCTTGAAGATATCGTTGCGGGTGGCGCTCGACTGGGCGTCGAGGGCGGCGTTGACCAGGGTCAGCAGCATCGGGTCATCGTCACGCATGGCAAAACTGAAACCCACGGCCTCATGCTTGCCGAAGTTGGCCATGCGCAGGCGCGGCAGGTGCCCCTGGCTGATCAGGTAGTGCGTGGAGACCGTGTCGCCGATGAACACGTCGGCCTGCTCGAAGGCCACGGCATTGAGCGCCTGGGTGGAGGACTCGAAGGTCAGCAGCTCGGCCTGGGGGTAGTTGGCGCGGATCTCTTCGGGCGGCAGGTAGTGATAGAGCATGCTCAGGCGCATGCCGTCCAGGCCGGTGTCCAGGGCGCGGGTTTCGTCTTCCCGGGTTACCAGCACGGGTTGGTCGATGGCGTAGGGGCGTGAGAGCGCCAGCCCCTGGGTGGTGGCTTCATAGCCATTGGCGCTACCGAGCAGATCAATGCGCCCGCTCTTGAGCGCCGCGACTGCCGCTGGCCGGCTGGGAAAGCGTTGCACCCGCACTGACAGGCCCAAGGCATTGCCGATCAGGCCTGCGTAGTCGGCGGTCAAGCCCTGGTATTCGCGCCCTCCGCTGGCAATGTCGAATGGTGGGTAGTCAGGTGCGGAAGTGCCGAGTACCAGTTCATGGCGGGTGGCTAGCCAGTTGCGTTGCTCCAGGGTCAGGGCGGGGTGGATCGGGGTCGGTGCCGAGCGGCTGAGCAGGGCGTAGCTTTTACCTACGTCGATGTTCGCGCAGACAGTCGGCATGGGGGCGCCCAGGCTCAGGCACAGCAGCGATATACCGAGGTACTTCCACATCACGACCTCAGACCAGCGCGTTGCGTTTGGCGACGTCGATCAGCTCCACCAGGGTGCTGGCCTGCAATTTGTGCATAAGGCGTTTCTTGTAGGTGCTGACCGTCTTGTTGCTGAGAAACATGCCCTTGGCGATTTCCTTGTTGCTACGGCCTTGAGCGAAGAGTTGCAGCACCATCAGTTCGCGGTCATTGACCTGGCGGAACAACTCCAGTTCTTTGTTGCAGTTTTTTTGCGCAGCGTTGAGTGCCTGGCTGGGGAAGTAGTTATAGCCGGACAGTACCGCCTTGATGGCGCTGAGCAGTTCGCCCAGGTCTTCCTGCTTGCAGACGTAGCCCGCGGCGCCGGAGTGCATGCAGCGAATCGCGAACAGCGCGGGTGATTGTGCGGTCAGTACCAGGACTTTGAGCGGAATGGCCATGGACTGGAAGCGCGACAGCATCTCGAGGCCGTCGAGCTTGGGGATGCTGATGTCGAGGATGACCAGCTCGGGGCGGCATTCACGAATCATCTGCATGGCATCGACACCATTGTCAGATTCGCCCAGGACGTTGTAACCCTGGTTCTCCAGCAACATCCGGATAGCCAGGCGGATAACGGGATGATCGTCGACGATAAAGACTGTTTGCATATTCAACATTCCATGCGGCGAGGCGAAAGCAGTCGGCACATTAGCTCAGTTGAATGATGGCGGGCAGGGATGCTCAGGCTAATTTATGTATATAGGAAATTCCTTACGGCGAGAGCGTGTGTGTGCTACGAAGATTGTGGATTTTTAGGCGGTTTTATTGATTTTTGACGTTTTCTTAGTTACCTCGTGAGTTAATGTTTAAAGTTCTTAGTTTTTGTGGGAAGAGTCTTACAAGTTAGGCGGTGAAGGCAATAACCACACTACCGTCACCGCCCTGGCTCAAGTTGGGCTGGTGCGCCCGGTCATCTCGCAGGCCATTTCACTGGCATAGCTGTCGGTCATGCCGGCGATGAAATCGATCATGCGCAGGAAGGCGCCATGCAGCGAGCCATGTGGATTGGGCGCGTTGTTGCCGATCAAGTCCAGCACGCGCCGGCTCTTGAACGACGGCGTACGCCCGCCATGCTGCTCCAGCGCCGCGCCGCAGAAGGTATTGAGGAGGATCTCCAGGGTGGTGTAGGCGCCGATTTCATGCAGGGTCTTGCGCTTGTCCTGGAAGATCTTCTTGCGTGCCATGTCCTTGGCCTGCAGCACGCAGCGCTGGGCCGGGCCGTGCATGTGCTCGACCAGATCGCCGGGCAGGCGGCCGGCGAGCAGGGCGTCTTGCTGTTCGACGAAGGCTTGCGCGGCGGCGTTGGTCAAGTGTTCGATGGCTTTGCCGCGCAGGATTGCCAGCTTGCGCCGGCGGGATTCGTTGGGGCCGAGCTGGCGGTAGGTTTCCGGCAGGTCATCGCCGACCAGGTCGAGCAGCAGCGCTTCGACTTCGGCGTACTGCAGCAGGTCCATCTCCAGGCCGTCTTCGAGGTCGATCAGGGCGTAGCAGATGTCGTCGGCGGCCTCCATCAGGTAGACCAGCGGGTGCCGGGCCCAGCGTTGGTGTTCGAGCTGCGGCAGGCCCAGCTTGCCGGCGATCTGCTCGAGCAGGGGCAGCTCGCTCTGGTAGCAACCGAACTTGTGCTTCTTGTAGCCCTGCGCGTCGGCATGGCGCGAGGTCCAGGGGTACTTGAGGTAGGTGCCCAGCGTCGCGTAGGTCAGGCGCGTGCCACCGTCGAACTGGTGGTATTCGAGCTGGGTGAGCACACGAAAGCCTTGCGCGTTGCCCTCGAAGTTGAGGAAGTCGGCGCGTTGGTCGTCGCTCATGTCGTCCAGCCAGCCGCGCCCGGCGGCCTGCTGGAACCAGTGGCGGATGGCGTCTTCGCCGGAGTGGCCGAAGGGTGGGTTGCCGATGTCGTGGGCCAGGCAGGCCGACTGCACGATCATCCCCAGGTCGCTGGGCTCGCACCAGTCGGGCAGGGCACCGCGCAGGGTTTCGCCAACGCGCATGCCCAGCGAGCGGCCAACGCAGCTGACTTCCAGCGAATGGGTGAGGCGGGTGTGGATATGATCGTTGCTGGTGACCGGATGTACCTGGGTCTTGCGCCCCAGGCGGCGGAAGGCGCCGGAAAAGATGATGCGGTCGTGGTCCTTGTGGAAGGGGCTGCGGCCGAGCTCTTCAGGGCTGTAGAGGGCTTTGCCCAGGCGTTCGCGGGTCAGCAGGGTGTGCCAGTCCAAGGCTCGATCTCCGGTCGTTGAATCGGCATAGCTTCCTGCGTCTGGCGCGCCCTGGCAAGGGCGCGCACGACGTTCAGGTGCGCCGACCGCCGCTCAGAAACAGGCGGATCAGCGGCGCCAGGCTGGTGCCCAGCTGCAGCAGGCGACGGAGGTTGCCGCTGCGCACGCCTTTGCCAGTGAGAAAGCCCAGCGCGACGATGGCGCCCAGCCCCCACAGCGAGCCGTGCTTGACCCCCAGGCCCTCGCCGAACGAGCTGCCCATGCCGCGCAGGCGGCGAACCGGTTCGAGCACCTGGGTGGTTTCGTGGCTGATCTGCTGGCGGTGCATCTCCATGCGCAGGCGCAGCAGCGCCTTGCGCAGCTCGCGCGGGTTACGGGTGTTTGGCATTTCGGGCAGGTTCATGGCAGCAGGCGCTCCCGGTCCTTGGCCAGTTCTTCGAGCGTGGCGCTGAACGGCGAGGATTCATCGAATACCGCCGCTTTCAGGCGCAGGCCGCAGTACAGCGCGGCGATGCCGTAGAACAGGCACAGGCCGATGATCCCGGCCAGCCGATAGCTGTCCCACAGCAGCACCAGTACCAGCCCGGACAGGGCGGTGAGCAGCAGCAGGGCGAACACCAGCGCCAGGCCGGCGAACAGCAGCAGGCGCAGGGTACGCCCCTTCTGCTCCTGGAGCTCGATGCCGAACAGCTCGATGTGGCTGTGCAGCAGGCCCAGCATCGCGGCGCCCAGGCGCCTGCCGGACGCGCCGGCGCCGATGGCGTCGTTGTCCATGGCGGCTCCTCAGCGCTTGGCCAGCAGGCCGATCAGCAGGCCGACGCCGGCAGCGATACCGATGGCCTGCCAAGGGTTCTCCTGCACATATTGCTCGGCGCTGCCCAGGGCTGCCTGACCGCGCTGGCGTACCGAGTCCTGGGTCAGTTGCAGGGTTTCACGGGCCTGGGTCAGGCGCTCGTGGATCTGTTCGCGCAGCTCGTCGGCCTGGTCGCCGGCCAGGTTGGCGGTGTCGGCGAGCAGCTTCTCGGTGTCGCGGACCAAGGCCTGGAAGTCAGCCATCAGTATGTCTTGAGCAGTCTTTGCCGATTTGCTGGCCATGTGGGCCTCTCCCTGTGGATGTGTGTGGCTATTTCGAGTGATGGCGGGCGCGGAAGGTTCAGCACGATGTGCTGGTACAGCGCTTGCTTATGTTCGAGGCGCGCTCGCAAGCGTGCGCGCCGAAACCGTGCAACCGCCCTGCGGATGACGCTAAACCTTAACCCAATCCACGACAAACCCAAGAAAAAACCACGCAGGCGTTCACCCGCTCACAGAAGTGGGGCAGGCGCCTGGCACCGATTCGGTGCAGGGATGCCGGTTCTTGAACTGTCCTGGTGCCTTTTTGCAGGCCTGCCTCTACATGGAAAACATGCACAGCGCGATGGACTCCCTGGTCCATGGCTCCAACACCCTGTTCATCCTCATGGGCGCCATCCTGGTGCTGGCCATGCACGCCGGCTTCGCCTTTCTCGAAGTCGGTACCGTGCGCCACAAGAACCAGGTCAACGCCCTGTCGAAGATCCTCAGCGACTTCGCCATCTCGGCGCTGGCGTACTTCTTCATCGGTTACTGGATCGCCTACGGCGTGACCTTCTTCCAGCCCGCGGCCGTGCTGGCCAACGATCATGGCTATGCGCTGGTCAAGTGCTTCTTCCTGCTGACATTCGCTGCTGCAATCCCGGCGATCATCTCCGGCGGCATCGCCGAGCGTGCGCGGTTCGTCCCGCAGTTGTGCGCCACGGCGCTGATCGTGGCGTTCATCTACCCCTTCTTCGAGGGGGTTGTGTGGAATGGCAACTTCGGCTGGCAGGCCTGGCTGCAGGCCCGTATCGGTGCACCCTTCCATGACTTTGCCGGCTCCGTGGTGGTGCATGCCATGGGCGGCTGGCTGGCGCTGGCGGCGGTGATCCTGCTGGGCGCACGCCGTGGCCGTTATCGCGATGGCCGGCTGGTGGCGTTCGCGCCGTCGAGCATTCCGTTCCTGGCACTGGGCTCGTGGATCCTGATCATCGGCTGGTTCGGCTTCAACGTGATGAGCGCGCAGACACTGCAAGGGGTGAGCGGCCTGGTGGCGATCAACTCGCTGATGGCCATGGTTGGCGGCACCGTGTCGGCGCTGGTGGCCGGGCGCAACGACCCCGGCTTCCTGCATAACGGCCCGCTGGCAGGCTTGGTGGCGGTCTGCGCCGGTTCTGACCTGATGCACCCGATCGGCGCGCTGGCCACCGGCCTGATCGCCGGCGGCCTGTTCGTCTGGTGCTTCACCGCGGCGCAGAACCGTTGGAAGATCGACGATGTGCTCGGTGTCTGGCCGCTGCACGGTGTGTGCGGGGTGTGGGGCGGTATCGCCTGTGGCGTGTTCGGCCAGGCGGCGCTGGGTGGCCTGGGGGGCGTAAGCCTGGTCAGCCAGTTGCTTGGCAGCTTGGCTGGTGTACTGGTAGCGCTGGCCGGTGGTTTTGTCGTGTATGGCCTGATCAAGGCGGTACACGGCCTGCGCCTGAGCCATGAACAGGAGTTCCAGGGCGCCGACCTGTCGCTGCACCGCATTGGCGCCACCAGCCAGGATTGATCCGGCGCAGGTGCGCGATGGCAAGCACGGACCTAGAATAAGCATCCCTCAACTGCGATTTCCGGGTTTGCCCCATGCTCCCTGAATGCCAGCTGTTCGGCACCCTTGGGTGCCATCTGTGTGAAGTGGCCGAGGCCATGTTGATGCCGTTCGTCGAGCATGGCTTGCTGGTCGAACTGGTCGATATTGCCGACGACGAGGCGCAGTTCGAGCGCTACAGCCTGACTATCCCGGTATTGCGCCGTTGTGACACCGGGGCCGAGCTGAACTGGCCCTTCGATGCCGAGCAGGTGGTGGCCTTCCTGCGCTGAGGCGCGCATTGACGACGGCGTGGCCCGCTCCGTATGCTGTATATAAATACAGTATCGAGGTGAAGCCATGCTCAATGTCGAGCAACTCAAGTACAGCATCAACCACATGGCCCCGGAGCGTGTGTGCGACGCCGTGCTGGAACTGCGCCTCGACGGCATCGTCACCGATGAGCAGACGCCGTTCGGCAAGGTCCATTTCAATACCTGTTTCGCCGAGATCGAGGCATTGTTCCAGCGCGCCGGCTTTCACCGGCCGCTGGACGTGGTTGGCTACCAGGGCCTGAGCTACGCCTTGTTCGACCCCGGGCGCTGGGATGCGGTGCAGGTGCTGCGTTGGCTCAAGGCGCGCTGCGAGCCGGCCGGCGAGGCTGGTTGCGCCGCGCAGGCTGGGGGATAATGCCCGGCTACCGATCAGCAGAGCCCGACGATGACCACGCCTTTCAACCCTGCCCACCTGCAAGCCAGCACGGTATGCCTGCCGCCCGGGCGCTGGGCGACAGTGCTCGATTGCCTGTGCGATCACTTCAAGGGCATCGACCGTGAGCAGTGGCTGGACCGTTTCGCCCGGGGGCGGGTGCTGGACGCACAAGGTCAGGCGATTGCCGCCGACCTTGCCTACCGCCAGGGCATGCGCCTGCATTACTTTCGTGAAGTACCCAACGAGAAGCCAATCCCGGTACAGGAGCAGATCCTGCACATGGACGAGCATCTGGTGGTGGCGGACAAGCCGCATTTCCTGCCCGTGACGCCCACTGGCGAGTATGTCGAGCAGACCCTGCTACGCCGTTTGATTCGCCGGCTGGACAACCCGCACCTGGTGCCCCTGCACCGCATCGACCGCCACACCGCAGGGCTGGTGTTGTTCTCGGCCAACCCGCAAACCCGGGGTGCCTATCAGCGCCTGTTCCCCGAGCGGCGCATCGACAAGCACTACCAGGCCATCGCCGCTGCGCTGCCGCAGCATGATTTCCCGTTGGTGCGTTGCAGCCGCCTGGTGCATGGCGAGCCGTTCTTCCGCATGCATGAAGTGCAGGGGGCCGATAACAGCGAAACCCATGCCTGTGTGCTGGAAAAGAACGGTGGGTTGTGGCGCTATGGCCTGTCGCCGGTGACGGGCAAGACCCATCAGTTGCGGGTGCACATGGCAGCGCTGGGGGCGGGGATCTGCAACGACCCGTTCTATCCGCAGCTGGTCGATGAACAGGATGACTATGAGCGGCCATTGAAGCTACTGGCCCAGAGCCTGCGCTTCGAGGATCCGTTGACAGGGCAGGAGCGGTATTTCGAGAGTCGGTTGACGCTCGACTGGTAAAAGCATCGCGGGGCAAGCCCGCTCCCACAAATCTGGCACTCTGCACAGGATTCGTGGGAGCGGGCTTGCCCCGCGATGGTTCTTTCAGGCTTTAGCGGTTGAAGCGCTCCACCAGCGAGTACTGCGTGCCAGCGGTGCTGGTCAGCTCTTCGCTGAGCAGCGCCGAGCGCTGGGCCTGGCCGGCGGTCTGGTCGGCCAGGTCGGCAATGGTGCTGATGTTGCGGCTGATCTCTTCGGCCACCGCGGTCTGCTCTTCGGTGGCGGCGGCGATCTGGGTGGCCATGTCGGTGATGTTGGCGACCGCTTCGCTGATGCCCACCAGCGCCTCGTCGGCTTGCATGACCCGCTCGACACCCTCCTGGGCCTGGCGGTGGCCGGTTTCCATGGTCTGCACCGCGTTGTTGGCGGTTTGCTGCAGCTTGGCGATCAGGCCGTGGATCTGCCCGGTGGACTCGGCGGTGCGCTGGGCCAGCTGGCGAACCTCGTCGGCAACCACGGCAAAACCGCGGCCCATCTCACCGGCACGGGCTGCTTCGATGGCGGCGTTGAGCGCCAGCAGGTTGGTCTGGTCGGCAATGCCCTTGATCACATCGACCACGCCACCGATCTCGTCGCTGTCCTTGGCCAGTTGCGTCACGGTCAGGCCAGTTTCGCCCACGGCAGCCGACAGGCGTTCGATGGCGTCACGGGTTTCGCCGGCAATGTTGCGGCCCTGGCTGGTCAGGCGGTTGGCTTCCTGGGTGGCATCGGCGGTGCGCTGAACGTGGTTGGCCACTTCCTGGGTAGTGGCGGCCATCTGGTTGACGGCGGCGGCCACCTGCTCGGTTTCCACGCGCTGGCGCTCCAGGCCCGACGAGCTCTGGTGGGCCAGGGTGTCGGACTGGCGGGCCTGGTCGCTGAGCTGTTCGGCGCTGTCCTGCAGGCGGGTCAGGCAGGTCTTCATCCGTGCGTCCTGGCTGAGCATGGCCATTTCCAGGCGCGCCTGGACGCCACGGCTGTCGGTGTACATCTGCGCGATCAGCGGGTCGGACGTGCTCTGTTCGGCCAGGCGCAGCAGGCGCTTGAGGCCGCGCTGCTGCCAGCTCAGGCCGAGCAGGCCCAGCGGCACCGACAGGCCGGCGGCCAGGGCGAAGCCCCAGGAGTGGCCGAGCCAGTTGCCGATCAGGAAGCCGACCTGGCTGATCAGGATGAACGGCAGCCAGTCCTGCAGCACCGGCAGCCACTGGTCGCGGCGCGGGATCGCCGACTTGCCCTGGTTGATGCGCTGGTACAAGGCTTCGGCGCGGCGGATCTGCTCGGCGGTGGGTTTGACCCGCACCGATTCATAGCCAACCACCTGGTTTTTCTCGAACACAGGGGTGACGTAGGCGTTGACCCAATAGTGGTCGCCGGACTTGCAACGGTTCTTGACGATGCCCATCCATGGCAGGCCTTGCTTGAGGGTCTGCCACATGTGGGCAAACACCGCAGGCGGTACGTCGGGGTGACGCACCAGGTTGTGCGCCGCGCCCATGAGTTCCTCGCGGGAGAAACCGCTGATCTCGACGAAGGCATCGTTGCAGTAGGTGATCACGCCTTTGGCATTGGTCGTGGAGATCAACCGCTGTTGGGCAGGGAAAGTCCGTTCTCTCTGGGTAATCGGCTGGTTGTTACGCATTGGCTGTTCAATCCGCAAGGCTTTCGACAGGTATCGGCAAGCCGCTGGTTTTATTGAATGAATATTTAACTGGCATTGATCTGGGGCAACGGATGAACATCGCAGTTGTGCTTTAAGCCCACGCGTTCGCGTACGTTACCGTCAATATTGCAGCTTTATTTATGGTTTATGACGATCAGGTCGGATCATGACCGATTGCTCAGCCAAGTACCAGCATCGGATAACTGAAGCCCGCGAAGTGCGCCAGGTTGACGCAGGCATGGCAGGCTACCGCAGCCACCAGCCCGCCATGGCGGTACGCCAGGCCGTAACCCACCCCTGCCAGGGTCGCCAGGTAGAACCACTGCCAGCCGCCCCCCAGGTGCGCCAGGCCGAACAGCAGCGCCGCAACCAGCAACGCCAGGCCGTCATGCCTGAACAGACGTTGCAGGCCGCCCTGGATGTAACCGCGAAACAGCAGTTCTTCGGTCAGGCTGACCAGCAGCAGGTTGTTCAACAGCCACAGCCAGGCCTGGTCCGGCCATTTCGGGGCCCAGGCCACCAGCCCCAGGGCCCAGGCGCCGCCCAGGCAGGCCAGCAGGGTCAGTGGCAGGATGGCGAGCAGGCTCAGCGCCAGCCCGCGCCCGCGCAGCACCACCAGCCACGGACAGGCCAGCAGCAACCACAGGCCGATCAGCGGCTTGTCCAGGTTCAGGTACATCGAGAACGGCACCGTGCCTTGGCTGAAGACGGCCTTGTCGATGACCTTGGCGCTGTTGAAGCCCGGCAGCCAATGCAGGGCCAGTGCCGCCGCCATGCAAATGAACAGCAGATGGCCGAGGGTCTGTTGCCAGCGCACCCTGCGCCGTACCAGCAGGGCGGTGCACAGCAGGGCGAGCAGGCTGGGCAGGGCAGCCAGGCCGAGGCTGCCGTGGGCCAGTGCGAAGCAGTAGCCGAGGGCCAGCAGGCCCAGCGCGATCCAGTGGGGCAACGACATGCAAAATCCTTGTGGTAGCGAGTCCGGAACTGCTTCGACTGCGCTCGCGCCCTACAGGACACCTGATCAGGAGCCAATAAATGGCCCCTGGCCATGATCACCCCGCAATCAGTTGCCGCAGCACATAGTGCAGGATGCCCCCCGATTTGAAGTACTCCACCTCATTGAGCGTGTCGATCCGGCACAGCACCTCGATCTGCTGTTGTTGCCCATCCTCACGGGTAATACGCACTGGCAGGCTCATCCCCGGGCGGATCTGCGCGTTACTCAGCCCTAGCACATCGATGCGCTCCTTGCCGGTCAGCCCCAGGCGCTTACGGTCGTCACCGGCCTTGAACTGCAGCGGCAACACGCCCATGCCCACCAGGTTGGAGCGGTGGATGCGCTCGAAGCTTTCCGCCAGCACGGCCTTCACCCCCAGCAGGTTGGTGCCCTTGGCCGCCCAGTCGCGGCTGGAGCCGGTGCCGTATTCCTGACCGGCGATCACCACCAGCGGCGTACCTTCCTGCTGGTAGCGCATGGCGGCGTCATAGATCGACAGCTTTTCGCCACTCGGCACATGCAGGGTATTGCCGCCTTCCTCTCCACCGAGCATTTCGTTGCGGATGCGGATATTGGCGAAGGTGCCGCGCATCATCACTTCGTGGTTGCCGCGGCGCGAGCCATAGGAGTTAAAGTCGCGCGGCTCCACACCCTTGTCGCGCAGGTAGCGCCCGGCGGGGCTTTCGGCCTTGATGTTGCCGGCCGGAGAAATATGGTCGGTGGTCACCGAGTCGCCAAGCAGGGCGAGGATGCGCGCCCCTTGCACATCGGTAATCTGCGGCAGCGGGCCGCCAATGTCGTCGAAGAACGGCGGGTGCTGGATGTAGGTGGAATCGTCCTGCCAGACATAGGTGGCCGCCTGGGGTACCTCGATGGCCTGCCACTGGGCGTCACCGGCGAACACTTCGGCGTACTCCTTGTGGAACATGCGCGTGTCGACGTTGCTGACCGCTTCGGCAATCTCCTGCTGGCTGGGCCAGATATCGCGCAGATACACCGGTTGGCCATCCTTGCCGGTGCCCAGGGCATCCTGGCTCAGGTCCAGGCGCACGCTGCCGGCCAGGGCGTAGGCCACCACCAGCGGTGGCGAGGCCAGCCAGTTGGTTTTCACCAGCGGATGCACCCGGCCCTCGAAGTTGCGGTTGCCCGACAGCACCGAGGCGACCGTCAGGTCGGCGCTGCCGATGGCCTGTTCGATGGCCTCGTCGAGGGGCCCGGAGTTGCCGATGCAGGTGGTGCAGCCATAGCCCACCAGGTCGAAGCCCAGCTGGTCCAGGTAAGGGGTCAGGCCGGCGGCCTTGTAGTAGTCGGTGACCACCTTGGAGCCGGGGGCCAGCGAACTCTTGACCCAGGGCTTGCGCTGCAGGCCCTTTTCCACGGCTTTTTTTGCCACCAGCCCGGCAGCCATCATCACACTCGGGTTGGAGGTGTTGGTGCACGAGGTGATGGCGGCGATCACCACCGCGCCGTCACGCAGGGTGTGGGTCTGGCCGGCATGCTTGTAATCGATCTCGCCTGCCTGGTCGGCATTGCCCACGGCCACGCCGCCACCGCCTTCGCTTTCCAGGCGACCGACGTCCTTGGCCAGTGGCTTGGGTTGCAGTTCGATGAAGTGGTCGAAGGCCTGGCGAACCTGATTCAGGGCGACCCGGTCCTGCGGGCGCTTGGGGCCGGCCAGGCTGGCTTCGACCTCGTGCATGTCCAGCGCCAGGCTGTCGCTGAACAGCGGTTCCTGGCCGGGCAGGCGCCACAGGCCCTGGGCCTTGCAATAGGCCTCGACCAGTTGCACCGCCTGCTCCGGGCGGCCCGACAGGCGCAGGTAGTCGAGGGTCACCTGGTCGACCGGGAAGAAGCCGCAGGTGGCGCCGTATTCCGGGGCCATGTTGGCGATCGTGGCGCGGTCGGCCAGTGGCAGGTCGGCCAGGCCGTCGCCGTAAAACTCGACGAATTTGCCCACCACACCTTTCTTGCGCAGCATCTGCGTCACGGTCAGCACCAGGTCGGTGGCGGTGATGCCCTCGCGCAGCTTGCCGGTGAGCTTGAAGCCGATCACCTCGGGGATCAGCATCGACACCGGCTGGCCGAGCATCGCCGCCTCGGCTTCGATGCCGCCCACGCCCCAGCCGAGCACGCCCAGGCCGTTGATCATGGTGGTGTGCGAGTCGGTGCCGACCAGGGTGTCGGGGAAGGCGTAGGTGCGCCCGTCCTCGTCGCGGGTCCAGACCGTGCGCCCGAGGTATTCCAGGTTGACCTGGTGGCAGATACCGGTGCCCGGCGGCACCACGCGGAAATTGTCGAAGGCGTTCTGGCCCCAGCGCAGGAACGCGTAGCGCTCGCCATTGCGCTGCATCTCGATGTCGACGTTCTGGGCGAAAGCGGCGGGGCTGGCGTATCGGTCGACCATCACCGAGTGGTCGATCACCAGGTCCACCGGCGACAGCGGATTGATGCGCTGCGGGTCGCCACCGGCCTTGTGCATGGCCGCGCGCATGGCCGCCAGGTCGACCACGGCTGGCACACCGGTGAAGTCCTGCATCAGTACCCGCGCCGGGCGGTACTGGATCTCGCGGTCCGAGCGGCGATCCTTGAGCCACTCGGCCAAGGCGTGCAGATCGTCGCCGGTGACGGTCTTGCCGTCCTCCCAGCGCAGCAGGTTTTCCAGCAGCACTTTCAGCGACATCGGCAGCTGTTGCAGGTCGCCCAGCTGGCGGGCGGCTTCGGCGAGGCTGAAATAGTGGTAGGTGTGGTCGGCCACCTTCAGCGACTTGAGGGTTTTCAGGCTATCGAGCGAGGGCATTGACAACTCCTTGTGCTCCGGTGCCCGGCGACTGCCAAAGGATCGCCAGTGTCACCGCTGTGAATCGGTCCGCACGGCACGGACCTGGCTGAACAGTCAGGTTAGCCCCGTTTGCCGGGCCCGACCCTTTTCTGGACCGGTGGGGCGTGTCGCGGGTTCCGATCTTCCTTTATCATTCGCCGCCCGGGCGCACCTTGTGTTGCGCCGGGTCAAGGCTGGCGCCGCCTGCGCCAGTGATGTGGAGTTAGAGATGAATACCCTGTTCATGCATTGCCGGCCCGGCTTCGAGGGCGAGGTCTGCGCCGAAATCAGCGAACACGCCGCCCACCTGGGCGTGGCCGGCTATGCCAAAGGCAAGCCAAACAGTGCCTGCGCCGAATTCGTCTGCAGCGAGCCCGACGGTGCCGCGCGGCTGATGCGTGAAATGCGTTTCGACCAGCTGATCTTCCCGCGCCAGTGGGCGCGCGGCAGCTACATCGAGTTGCCCGAGAGCGACCGCATCAGCGTGCTGCTCGAGCACCTGGCCGAGCTGCCGGTGTTCGGCAGCCTGTGGCTGGAGGTGCTCGACACCAACGACGGCAAGGAGCTGTCGACCTTCTGCCGCAAGTTCGAAGTGCCTCTGCGCAAGGCGCTGGAGAAGGCCGGGCGGCTGATCGACGACGCGCAGCGTCCGCGCCTGCTGTTGACCTTCATCAGTGGCCGGCGGGTATTCCTGGGCCAGGCCGAAGCGGGTAACCAGGCGCTGTGGCCAATGGGCATCCCGCGCCTTAAGTTCCCACGGGAAGCGCCCAGCCGTTCGACCCTCAAGCTGGAAGAAGCCTGGCACCAGTTCATCCCGCGCGAGCAGTGGGACCAGCGCCTGAACGACGACATGACCGGTGTCGATCTGGGGGCTGCGCCCGGTGGCTGGACCTACCAGCTGGTCAAGCGCGGCATGCTGGTCACCGCCATCGACAACGGGCCGATGGCCGAAAGCCTGATGGACACCGGGCTGGTCACGCACCTGATGGCCGACGGCTTTACCTGGAAGCCGAAACAGACCGTGGACTGGATGGTCTGCGACATCGTCGAGAAGCCTGCACGCACCGCGTCGCTGATCGAGACCTGGCTGGGCGAGGGGCTGTGCCGCGAGGCGGTGGTCAACCTCAAGCTGCCGATGAAGCAGCGTCACGCCGAGGTACGCAAGTTGCTCGACCGCATCGAGGAAGGCTTCAAGGCGCGCAAGGTCAAGGTGTCGATCGCCTGCAAGCAGCTGTACCACGACCGCGAGGAAGTGACCTGCCACCTGCGTCGGCTGGACCTGAAACCGCGTTGAAACCAATCGCCGGCAAGCCGGCTCCCACAGGTCAAGGGTTGCACGGCCCATGTGGGAGCCGCGGTTCGCCGCTGCGACTTGCCGGCGATTGGGCTGCGCAGCAGCCCCTTGGAGCACCTCGCCGGATGCGCCACAATGACGATCATTTCGCGGAGCCTTTCATGACCGATTTCACCCCCGACGCCATCCTCGACGCCACCGGCCTGAACTGCCCGGAGCCGGTGATGATGTTGCACCAGCATGTGCGCAACCTGGCCGCCGGCGGCCTGCTCAAGGTGATCGCCACCGACCCCTCGACCCGCCGCGACATCCCCAAGTTCTGCAACTTCCTCGGCCACGAACTGGTCGGCCAGCAGGAAGAGGCCGGCACCTTCCTGTACTGGATCCGCAAGAAGGCCGACTGAGGCCGGCGCGATCAGGCTACACTGCGCTCCCCTGACAGGAGAGCGCCATGCTGATAGTTGCCGACGAAAACATCCCGCTGCTCGATGCCTTCTTTGCCGGTTTCGGCGAGATCCGCCGCTACCCCGGCCGGGCCATCGATGCCGCCTGCGTGAAGGACGCCGACGTGCTGCTGGTGCGCTCGGTGACCCGCGTCGACCGGCAACTGCTTGAAGGCAGCAAGGTGCGCTTCGTGGGCACCTGCACCATCGGTACCGATCACCTCGCCCTCGACTACTTCGCCCAAGCCGGCATCCACTGGAGCAGCGCCCCGGGTTGCAACGCCCGTGGCGTGGTCGATTATGTGCTGGGCAGCTTGCTGACCCTGGCCGAACTCGAGGGTGTCGAGCTGGGCAAGCGGGTCTATGGCGTGGTTGGTGCCGGCGAAGTCGGCGGGCGCCTGGTGCGTGTACTGCATGGCCTGGGCTGGAAGGTGCTGGTGTGCGACCCTCTGCGCCAGGCCCGCGAGGGGGGCGATTTCGTCGACCTTGCGACCATCGTCGAGCAGTGCGACGTGATCAGCCTGCACACGCCGCTGCAGCGTGGTGGTGAACACTCGACCTGGCACCTGCTCGATGAAGCGCACCTGGCGCGCCTGCGCCCCGGCGCCTGGCTGATCAATGCCAGCCGTGGCCCGGTGGTGGACAATGCTGCGCTGCGCGAGCTGCTGCTGGATCGCGAAGACCTGCACGCAGTGCTCGACGTGTGGGAAGGCGAGCCGCAGGTGGACCTGCAACTGGCCGACCTGTGCACCCTGGCCACCCCGCATATCGCCGGCTACAGCCTGGACGGCAAGCAGCGCGGTACGGCGCAGATCTACCAGGCATTCTGTCGCGCGCAGGGTGAGCCCGAGCAGGTACGACTGGCGGACCTGCTGCCGGCACCTGCGCTGGCGCAGATCGAGCTGGATGCCGGCGCCGAGCCGGCCTGGGCGCTGGCCACCCTGTGCCGGGCGGTGTACGACCCGCGCCGTGACGATGCCGATTTCCGTCGCAGCCTGAGCGACGACCCTGCCGAGCAGCGTGCGGCCTTCGACCTGCTGCGCAAGCAGTATCCGGTGCGGCGCGAGATCGAAGGGTTGGCGGTGCGCCTGCGGGGCGAGGCACCGCAGTTGGCGCAGGTGGTGAGTGCGTTGGGCGCGGTGCTGGTTTGACAGCCTGACCGGCAAATAAAAACCCGGCGCGTGCGCCGGGTTCGAAGGAATTCTTGTTTTATTCTTTGCCGACTTTCTTGACCCGGCTTTCTTCCAGGTCCTTGCAGGCTTTCTGGATCATCTGCTCGGTGATCGGCACTTCGCGGCCCTGGCCATCGATGATCGAACCGCAGGCCTGAGGTTGCGGATGCTTCGGGGTCTTGGGCGTCTCATTACCGTGCTGCAAGCTCATGTCCTGTCTCCTCTTCAGGTTCAAGCTCAAACGTACCGCGTTGCCATGACTGGCCTGTGACAGCTGGCGAGGCATGACAGAGCCAGTCCAACAGAAAGCGTGGCAAAGCTCCAGCGGCACCTTAGAACGAAAGGTGATAGGCAGGGCATAAGGCCTTTTTGCCCACGCCGTCCGTTATGTCTGATGCGAGGCCTTCAGAGGTGGATCAGTTCCTGCGAGGTGGACGAGTGGTAGGCTTGGCCCATCTTCCTGCCGAACATGCTCGCCATGCCTGAACCGATTTCTTCCCGCCAGCGTCGTGCCCTGCACCTGGGCTGGCAGTTCCTGCGCCCTTACCGCCGCCAGGCCCTGCTGGCCTTGCTGGCGCTGGTGGTCACCGCCGGCATCACCCTGTCCATGGGGCAGGGCATTCGCTTGCTGGTGGACCAGGGCTTCATGACCGGCTCCATGCACCAGCTCAACCAGACCATCGGCCTGTTCCTGCTGTTGGTGCTGGCCCTGGCCGTGGGGACTTTCGCCCGCTTCTATCTGGTGTCATGGATCGGTGAACGCTGCGTCGCCGACATCCGTCGGGCGGTGTTCGATCATCTGCTGGGGCTGCACCCGGGGTTCTTCGAGGACAACCGCAGCTCGGAGATCCAGTCGCGGCTGACCGCCGATACCACCTTGCTGCAGTCGGTGATCGGCTCGTCCTTGTCGATGTTCCTGCGCAATGCCCTGATGGTGGTGGGCGGGGTGATTCTGCTGTTCGTCACCAACCCCAAGCTCACCAGCATCGTGGTGTTGGCCTTGCCGCTGGTGCTGGCGCCGATCCTGTTGTTCGGCCGGCGGGTGCGCAGCCTGTCGCGGCAAAGCCAGGACCGGGTCGCCGATGTCGGCAGCTATGTCGCCGAGAGCCTCGGGCAGATCAAGACCGTGCAGGCCTACAACCACGAAGCCCGTGACCGCATGCTGTTCGCCGAGACCGTGGAAGCGGCGTTCGGCGTGGCGCGACGGCGCATCGCCCAGCGTGCCTGGCTGATCACCCTGGTGATCGTGCTGGTGCTGGGGGCAGTGGGGGTGATGCTCTGGGTGGGGGGCATGGATGTGATCGCCGGGCGCATTTCCGGCGGCGAGCTGGCGGCCTTCGTGTTCTACAGCCTGATCGTCGGCAGTGCCTTTGGCACCTTGAGCGAGGTGATCGGCGAACTGCAGCGGGCAGCGGGTGCTGCCGAGCGCATTGCCGAGTTGCTGGCGGCGCAGAGTGCGATCCTGGCGCCGCGCCAGGCCGTCAGCCTGGCAGGCGGGCGCGCCAGTGGCGCCATCGAGCTGCGCGAAGTGCGCTTCGCCTACCCGTCGCGCCCGGCGGTGGCCGCCATCGATGGCCTGAGCCTGCAGGTGCAGCCCGGCCAGACGGTCGCGTTGGTCGGGCCGTCGGGTGCCGGCAAGTCGACCCTGTTCGACCTGTTGCTGCGCTTCTACGACCCCCAGGGCGGCAGCATCCTGCTCGATGGCCAGCCGATCACCGGCCTGGAGGTGGCCGAGCTGCGCCGCCAGTTCGCCTTGGTGGCCCAGCAACCGGCGTTGTTCCGCGGCACGGTCGAGGCCAACATCCGTTATGGCCGCCCCGAGGCCAGCCAGGCCGAGGTCGAGGCGGCGGCGCGCAGCGCCCATGCCCACGAGTTCATCGCCCAGTTGCCGCAGGGTTACCAGACCCGGCTGGGGGAGGGTGGCATTGGGTTGTCCGGCGGCCAGCGCCAGCGCCTGGCGATTGCCCGGGCGCTGCTGGTGGATGCGCCGATCCTGCTGCTGGACGAGGCCACCAGTGCCCTCGATGCGCAGAGCGAGCACTTGATTCAGCAAGCGTTGCCGCAGCTGATGGCCGGGCGCACCACGCTGGTGATCGCCCACCGCCTGGCCACGGTGCAGCATGCCGACCGCATCGCGGTGATCGACCAGGGGCGTCTGGTGGCGGTAGGCACGCACCGCCAGCTGGTGGAAGAAAGCCCGCTGTATGCGCGCCTGGCGGCGCTGCAGTTCAACAATGGCTGAGGCTGTCGCGAGTTTGTAACAATTCTGTAGCAATTGCCTGAGAGTATCTGGCTCAGCTGTTGCGTATGTGCTCGACCTGGCTGCTATCGATCGATGGCAGCTTTTTTTTGGCCTGCGAACGAGGACAAGGATGTCTTTAGTCGGCGGCGCTGTCGTGTCCGCTTCCTTACCTCCTTGTTCCGAGATCCACGATGTTGCGTAAATCCCTCAGAGTGCAAATTCTCACCCTGCTCGGCGGCAGCCTGGCGGCGATCTTGCTGATCGCCCTGGTGTGCTTCCAGTTCCTGTCTTCCAGCGTGCGCGGCTATGCCCAGCTGGTGGACGGGCCCTTGCAGGCCTCGCAGTTGATCGATGAAGCCAACCTGCAGTTCAAGATCCAGGTGCAGGAGTGGAAGAACGTGCTGCTGCGCGGCCGCCAGCCGGCCGAGCTGGACAAGTACTGGCAGCAGTTCCAGGCCCGCGAGCAGCAGGTTCAGACCCTGCTCGGCCAGCTGATCGAAAGCAGCGACTCGGCGCTCAAACCGCGCCTGGAACAGCTCAAGGCCAGCCACCGGCAGTTGGGTGTGGCTTACGAGCAGGGCCGCCAGGCCTTCCTCGCCGCTGGCGGTGACCCGGTGGCCGGCGATGTGGCGGTCAAGGGCGTGGATCGCGCCACCAGCGACCAGATGAGCGCGCTGGTCGAGCAGTTGCGCAGTGACGCCCGTGGCCGTGCGGCCGAAATCAATGCCGACGCCGAGCGCACCGTATGGCTCGGCGTGCTGGTGATGTTGGCGTCGGCCGTGCTGGTCGGGCTGCTGAGCCTGTGGCTGATCAACCGCAGCCTGGTCGAGCCGATTCGCCAGTTGATCGACTATGTCGCCCAGCTCAGCCAGGGCCGCTTCGGTGCGCGGGTCGACAGCCGTCGCGAGGACGAGCTGGGGCGACTGGCGCGTGCCGCCAACACCCTGCGCGACTTCCTTGCCGACACCGTCGGCCGCCTCAAGGACAATGCCGAAGAGCTGGAGAGCGCCAGCGGCCAGCTGCGCAACATCGCCGGCGACATGGCCAGCGGCACCCATGACCAGTTCCAGCGCACCGACCAGGTCGCCACCGCCATGCACGAGATGTCCGCCACCGCCCAGGAAGTCGCGCGCCATGCCGCCGAGGCGGCCCGCGCGGCGGACGACGCCGACCACAGCGCCCAGGCCGGTGAGCAGGTGATGCAGCAGACCATCGATATCATCGGCCTGGTCAACCGCGAGATCGCCGGCACGGCTGCGGTGATTCGCCATCTGGAGAACGACAGCACGCGCATCGGCAAGGTGCTCGAGGTGATCCGCGGCATTGCCGAGCAGACCAACCTGTTGGCGCTCAACGCGGCCATCGAGGCGGCGCGTGCCGGCGAGGCCGGGCGTGGCTTTGCGGTAGTGGCGGACGAGGTGCGCAGCCTGGCCCAGCGCACGGCGGCGTCGATCGCCGAAATCCACCAGATCATCGAAGCGGTGCAGTCGGGCGCGGTTGAGGCGGTCAAGGCCATCGAGAGTGGCCAGCAGCGCAGTGAAGAGGGCGCCGAACAGGTGCAGCAGGCCGGGCAGATGCTGCAGCGCATCACCCTGGCGGTGGAGGCGATCCGCGACATGAACCGGCAGATCGCCACGGCGGCCGAGGAGCAGACCAGCGTTGCCGAAGATATCTCGCGCAACCTGATCGAGATCACCCGTATCGCCACGGCCAACCAACAGGCGGTGCAGCATACCGAGCAGGCCGGGCAACGATTGCACGGGTTGTCGGGGCAGTTGGGCGAGGTCACCTCGCGCCTGACCGCCTGAGGGTGCCATCGCGGGGGAAATCCGCCATCCGGGCGCGATCTTCCCCCTGTCCGTGGCGGTTTGTCGCCATGCGGCCTGATGCCGCCCCCCATGAAATCTGGCTTACAACCGGTTGGCACGCTCTTCGCTATCGAGGCCGCGCTTACATCACAACCGGATAGATCCAATGAAGAAAATCCTGCTGACGCTCCTGTGCCTGGGCGTCATCGGTTGCTCCAAGCCTGCGGAGCCACAAAAGACCGTCGATGTGCTGCTGATCGGCGGCGGCATCATGAGTGCGAGCCTGGGGACCTACCTCACCGAGCTTGAGCCGGGCTGGAAGGTCGACGTCTACGAGCGCATGGAGCAGGTCGCCGAAGAAAGCTCCAACGCCTGGAACAACGCCGGTACCGGTCACTCTGCCTTTTGCGAGCTGAACTACACCAGCGAAGGCAAGGACGGCAGCATCGACATCAGCAAGGCGGTCAACGTCAACGAGCAGTTCGAGGTGTCCAAGCAGTTCTGGGCCTACCAGGTCGAACAGGGCGTGCTGAGCAACCCGCCTTCGTTCATCACCAATGTGCCGCACATGAGCTTCGTCTGGGGTGAGGAGAACATCGCTTTCCTGCACAAGCGCGTGGCGGCGCTGCAGCACAGCTCGCTGTTCCGCGGCATGCAGATCTCCGAAGACCGCGAGCAGATCCGCCAGTGGGCGCCGCTGGTGATGGAAGGGCGTGACCCGGGGCAGAAAGTCGCGGCCACGCGTATGGCCATCGGTACCGATGTGAACTTCGGCGAGATCACCCGCCAGCTGTTCGCATCGATGACCCGCAACCCCAATGTCCAACTGCACCTGGGCCATGAGGTGCGCGATATCGTGCGCAATGAAGACGGCAGCTGGAACGTGGTGGTGGCCGACCTGGCCAACGGCGGCGCGCAGACCAGCGTCAAGGCCAAGTTCGTGTTCATCGGCGCCGGGGGCGGTGCACTCAAGCTGCTGCAGAAATCCGGCATCCCGGAAGCCGACGGCTATGCCGGTTTCCCGGTGGGTGGCCAGTTCCTGATGACCGACAACCCTGACACGGTCGCCCGGCACCAGGCCAAGCTGTACGGCAAGGCGTCGGTCGGTGCGCCACCGATGTCGGTGCCGCACCTCGACACCCGGATGATCGATGGCAAGCAGGTGCTGCTGTTCGGTCCGTTCGCGACCTTCTCCACCAAGTACCTGAAGCACGGCTCGCTGCTGGACATGTTCGCCTCGCTGACTAGCCACAACGTCAGCCCCATGCTGCATGCCGGTATCGACAACATCGACCTGAGCACCTACCTGATGGGCCAGCTGATGTTGAGCTTCGATGACCGCATGGCGGCCCTGCGCGAGTATTTCCCCAACGCCAGGAACGAGGACTGGAAGCTGCTGCAGGCCGGCCAGCGGGTGCAGGTGATCAAGAAGGACCCTGTGCACGGCGGTATCCTGCAGTTCGGCACCGAGGTGGTGGCCGCCGAGGACGGCAGCATCGCCGCGCTGCTGGGCGCGTCGCCCGGCGCCTCGACCGCCGCGCCGATCATGCTGACGGTGCTGGAGAAGACCTTCAAGGACCGCATCAAGAGCCCTGAATGGCAGGCCAAGCTGAAAGCGATCGTGCCGACCTACGGCCAGAAGCTGAACAACGACCTGGCGCTGACCAACAAGACCCGCGAATGGAGCAGTGCACGGCTGCAACTGCTGCATGTGCCGGTGATGCCGGATACGGCGGTGTCGGCTAGGTAATCGCCAATCGCGGGGCAAGCCCGCTCCCACGGTGGGAGCGGGCTTGCCCCGCGATGCGATTCGGGCACAAAAAAGCCCGCACTTGGCGGGCTTTTCGGGGATTTGGTCGGAGAGACAGGATTCGAACCTGCGGCCTTCTCGTCCCGAACGAGACGCGCTACCTGGCTGCGCTACACTCCGATGGCCAAAATGCTACTGCATCGTTTTTTTCAACGCAACCCCTTGTTGCAAAAAGGAGTTGCGTCGAAATGCAGGGGCTGGATCAGAGCTCTTTGACCGTGCGGATCTGGTCTTTGTTGATGCGCGTGCGCTTGCCGTCGAGCTGTTCGAATTCGTAGAAGCCGGAGTCTTCGTCATAGCTCGGGGTATCCACCGCCTGGATCTCGCGGCCATCGTTCAGGGTAATGACGGCTGGCGAGGCGCAGCCGGCGAGGGCGCCCAGGCCCAGGGCAAGCAGGAAAGCGGGAAGGGTCCGTTGGATCATCGTGTTTCTCCTGGTTCGAGTGTGCTTGATGACGTTATGACGCAGGGCGCCTACGCAAGTTCCTTGTCCAGTGCAGCATAGCGCTCAGGCCAGGGCATTGACCGGGAGCAACGGCGGGGCAGCGCTCGGCCGGCCTGTGATATAACAGCGCACATCCCAGTTTCCCTGCGACGGACCCCCATGAAAGCCAAGGCAGATACCCCCTTCGTGCCGTTGAACATCGCTGTACTGACGGTCAGCGACACCCGTACCTTCGATACCGACACCTCCGGCCAGCTGTTCGTCGATCGCCTCACGGCGGCCGGGCATCAGCTCGCCGCCCGGGTGCTGCTCAAGGATGACCTGTACAAGATCCGCGCCCAGGTCGCGACCTGGATCGCCGATGAGCAGGTGCAGGTGGTGTTGATCACCGGCGGTACCGGTTTCACCGGCCGTGACAGCACCCCTGAAGCCGTGGCCTGCCTGCTGGACAAGCAGGTCGAGGGTTTCGGCGAGCTGTTCCGGCAGATCTCGGTGGCCGATATCGGCACCTCGACCGTGCAGTCCCGGGCCTTGGCGGGCCTGGCCAATGGCACCCTGGTGTGCTGCCTGCCGGGTTCGACCAATGCCGTGCGCACCGGCTGGGATGGCATCCTCGCCGAGCAGCTCGACGCCCGCCATCGCCCCTGCAACTTCGTCCCTCACCTGAAACAGGCAGCGGCCTGTGACAGCCGTGGTTGAGGCTGCGCCCGTCCGGCCGTTGATGCCGGTGGAAGAAGCCCTCGAACGCCTGCTGGCGCTGGCCGAGGCCGCGCCGATCGGTGACACCGAAGAAGTGGCGCTGGCCGAGGCCGAAGGCCGCGTGCTGGCGCGTGAGCTGGTAGCCCAGCTCGACCTGCCGCCCTGGCCCAACAGTGCCATGGATGGCTATGCGCTGCGCCTGGCCGATTGGCAGGGTGAGGCGCTGCCAGTGAGCCAGCGCATTTTCGCTGGCCACGCACCGCAGCCCCTGCAGCCAGGCACCTGTGCGCGGATCTTCACCGGTGCGCCATTGCCTGAAGGGGCCGATTGCGTCGAGATGCAGGAAAACGCCGAAGTGCTGGAGGATGGCCGGGTGCGCTTCCTCGAACCGCTGGCCATCGACCAGAACGTGCGCCCCAAAGGCCAGGAGACCCGTGTCGGCGAGCCGGTGATGAGCGCCGGCACACGTCTGGGGCCGATCCAGTTGGGCCTGGCGGCGACCCTGGGTTTTGCTCGCCTCGACGTGGTGCGCCGGCCCAGGGTGGCGGTGCTGTCCACCGGCGACGAACTGGTCGAGCCCGGCTTGCCGCTGGGCCCGGGGCAGATCTACAACAGCAATCGGCGCTTGCTGGTCAGCTGGTTGCAGCGCCTGGGTTGTGAAGTGGTGGATGCCGGCATTCTGGCTGACGACCTTGAGCGCACCCGCCAATGCCTGGCCGGGCTGGGCAATGTCGACCTGATCCTGTCCACCGGCGGCGTGTCGGTGGGTGAGGCCGACTACCTTGGCCTGGCCCTGCGCGAAGCCGGTGAGCTGGTGTTGTGGAAGCTGGCGATCAAGCCGGGCAAGCCCCTGACCTTCGGTCACTACCAGGGCGTACCGGTGATCGGCCTGCCGGGCAATCCCGCTTCGACCCTGGTCACGTTCGGCCTGCTGGCCCGTCCGTACCTGCTGCGCCGTCAGGGCGTGGCCGATGTCGCACCGCTGCGTTTCAGCGTGCCAGCGGGTTTCGACTGGCCCAAGCCGGGCAATCGTCGGGAATACCTGAGGGCGCGCATCGAAGACGGCCAGGTACGCATCTACAAGAACCAGAGCTCCGGGGTGCTGCGCAGCGCTGCCTGGGCCGAAGGGGTGGTGGAGGTGCGTGAGGGCAGCACGCCGCGCCAAGGCGAGCTGGTGCCGTTCATTCCCTTCAGTGAGCTACTCGGCTAGCACTTCACCGCTGGGCGATGCGCCCGCAGGGGCCAGCTGGGTCAGGCGAATGTGCACGCTTTCCAGCTGTTGCGCCGCGACACTCCAGTCGTGGCGCTGGCGGGCGAACTGGCGGCCGGCTTCACCCAGTTGGGCCATGCGCCAGGGTTGGTTGAGCAGTTGGGTGATCAACAAGGCCAACTGGCCGCTGTCGTCGCTGCCCAGATAGTGCTCGCCATTGTTGGCCGCCAGCCCCGAAACGCCCTTGCCGGTGCTGATCACCGGCAGGCCCGCGGCCATCGCTTCGAGGATTTTCACCTTTGAGCCGCCGGCATAGCGCAGCGGTGCGAAGAACAGCGCCGAGCGCCGTTGCACTTCGCGCAGGTCGGGGCGGTAGCCGACCCACTCGATGCGCGGGTCGTTCCAATGCAGTTTCCAGCTGGCCGGCAGCGCATGCCCGGCAATGGCCAGGCGTACGGCCGGATTGCTCATCCACACCTGTGGCAGGATTTCTTCCAGGGCCCACTCGATGGCCTCGAGGTTCGCCCCGTACTCGAAGTTGCCGACGAATAGCAGGCGCTGACTGTGGGGGCACGGCCGGACAGCTTCGAAGTAGTCGCAATCGACACCATTGACCACCACGTTGACCGCTCGCCCGCTGATCTGCTCGATCAGTTCGGCATCGTGGTTACTGACCGCCACCACTTCGCTGGGTTGACGCAGCACGCGCTGCTCCCAGCGGCGATAGCGCCAGCGGTCGAAGGCATTGAAGGGGCGCAGCCACAGCGGCAGGCGGTCGTGGCAGGCGCCGCCCATCACCGATTCAAGGAAATGTTCGCTGAGCATGAAGGGCAGGCCACGGGCCTGCAGGGCCTTTTCGAAGGGCTGGAAACCGTAGCTGTGCTCGACCTGGATGACATCCCAGGGTTCGTCCAGCAACTGCTCGAAGCGATGCCGCAGGCACGGTGCCAGGCCATTGACGATCGCTCGCATGGGGTAGTCGATGATCGGTGAGGCCAGCAGGTTCAGTGGGCTGTGCAGCGGGCGCCGGGGCAGCACGATCAGGCGTTCGAGCAAGGGCTCCAGGGCCTCGCGCGCGGCATCGCCCAGCGGCACCTTGGACTGCACCAGCAAGGTGATCCGGTGACCACGCTGCGCCAGTTGGCGCAGCAGGTGATATTGCCGGGTCTTGCTGCCGCTGGTGGTTGGCCAGGGCAGGTAGGGCAGGGTCCAGAGTATGCGCATGAGCCGGATTCCTCGTTGCGTGGCCGGTTATCGGCCCTGGAAGCCAAGACGCGCCCGCTGGCAGTCAACCGATGGCGACTGCCGGGGCGCGTCCATAGATATCAGTAAAGCGTACGATGCCGTCCTCGCCCAGGTGCTCGCCGCTCTGCACTTCGAACATCACCAGGTTGAAGACGCCGGGTTTGGGCATGGCTTCACGGGAAGCCGACCACAATCGTGTGCCAGCACCGCCAGCGACGATAAAAGGGGTCAGAACGCACATAGTCATAGCCTCTACTCAGGGCGCTGTGTGGCAGCGCAGCGAACGGAAATCACGACCTGTCAGGCATCTGGCGGCAAAAAGTCAATAAAATGACTTTCGTTGTTTGTGTTGTCATTGATGGCCAAATATTTGTCGAATCATGCGCCCGTATGCTTGGGCTTTCAATGTCAATTGTGTGAAGTCAGCTTTAATCGCTTAGCTCAGGGAGCAATCTCAGGTTGATGGTGGTCGAGATTGCGGTAGGGCTTTTCCATGGAGAACAACGATGAACGAGCGCAAGGCATTGCTGATCCTGCATGGCAAGCAGGCGACCAACGACGAGGTGCGCGAGGCCGTGGGCCAGCTGCGTGAGCGCGGCTGGCAGCTGGATGTGCGCCTCACCTGGGAGGCCGGCGACGCCCGGCGTGTGGTCGAGGAGGCGCAGGCCGCAGGCTATCCGCTGGTGGTGGCAGGGGGTGGTGATGGCACCTTGCGTGACGTGGCCGAGGCTGTGGCGCAGGGAGCCGCCGACACTCGGCCAAACCTGGCGTTGCTACCCCTTGGCACGGCCAATGACTTCGCCAGGGCCGCCGGGGTGCCGTTGGAGCCGGCGGCGGCGCTTGCGCTGCTGGACGCGCCGGCGCTGTCGATTGATTTGGGGCGGGTGGGCGACCAGTTGTTCCTCAACATGGCGACCGGCGGCTTTGGCAGCCAGGTCACCGCCAATACCTCGGAGGACCTCAAGAAAGTGCTGGGGGCGGCGGCCTACCTGTTCACCGGCCTGTCGCGCTTCAGTGAGTTGCAGGCCGCCTCGGTCAGCTTGCACGGGCCGGGTTTCGAGTGGCAGGGCGAGCTGCTGGCGCTGGGCATCGGCAACGGGCGCCAGGCCGGTGGCGGGCATGTGCTCTGCCCGGACGCCAAGGCTGACGATGGCCTGCTGGACATCGGTATCCTGCCGGCGCCGCAGGAAATGGTGGGGGCTTTGCGTGGTCTGCTGGCGGGGGAGGAACTGTTCGTGCGGGCGCGGCTGCCATGGGTGGAGATCAAGTGTGCACAAGGCCTGGACATCAATCTCGACGGCGAGCCGCTGCAGGCCGACAGCCTGCGTTTCGAGGCCGTGCCCCGGGCACTGCGCCTGCATCTGCCGGCGGATTCGCCGTTGCTCAGTCGTCCAGGCTGATGATCTTTTCGCGCACGGCGAACAGCACCAGGCCTGCCACGTCGTAGATCTGCAGACGTTTCATGATTTGCGAACGGTGGGTTTCCACGGTCTTGATCGACAACCCCAGGCCATTGGCGATCTCGCGGGTAGATTTGCCGCGCACGATCAGGCGCAGGATCTCCAGCTGGCGAGCGGTCAGGTTGTGGCGCTCTTCGCTGGGTGGCTTGCCGCTCTGAGCGCGCAGCAGCGCCTGGTTGATCACGGTATGGGCGATGGCCGGGCTCAGATAACGCTCGTTGTTGCGCAGTGCGGCGAGGGCCTGTTCCAGCTCGGTGGCGCTGGTGTCCTTGAGCAGGTAGCCATGGGCGCCGCTTTCAAGGGCGCGCATGATCAGGTCGGGGTCGGTGTGCATGGACAGCATCAGTACCTTGCAATCGCAACCGTTTGCGCGTAGCTGCGCAAGCGCGTCCAGACCGCTGGTCGAGCGCATGGATATGTCCAGCAGGACAATGTCCGGCGCCAGTCGCTGGACCTGCTCCAGCAACTGGCCGCCATCCTCGACTTCGCCGACCACCAGGTAGTCGGGCAGGTCCGATACCAGGGCGCGCACACCGGCGCGAATCAGCGAATGGTCGTCTACCAGCAGCAATCTACACGTCATGATGGGGGGAGGTCCTGGCTCGTTCCTGGCTGCGTGGCGGCCACGGGAACAGGGCGTCGATCTGGCAGCCTTGGCCTGGCTGGCTGTTGACGGTCAGGCTGCCTTGCAGGGCGGTGGCCCGCTCCTGCATGCCAGCCATGCCGCGTTGGCCAGCCTCGGCCGGGTATTGGGCGGGCACGAAGCCGCAGCCATCGTCCTGAATCGACAGGGCAAGGCCTGGCGGTGTGCGTTGCAGGCGAATCAGCAGGTTGCGGGCGTTGGCATGGCGCAGCACGTTGGTGACCGCTTCCTGGGTGATGCGGAATGCCGCCATGGAGACCTCCTCGCTGATGCCGCCCAGGCGCTGGTGGCAGTCCAGGCTCCAGTGCAGGTCGCTGCTGTGCAAGGTGCTCTGCAGGTGCGCGCGCAGGCTGGCCTCAAGCCCCAGGCTAGCCAGTTGCCGCGGGTTGAGGAGGGCGGACAGGTCGCGAACGTTGCTCAAGGTATGGTCCAGGGTACTGCGCAGGGTCGTGCACTGGGCCTGCAACTGCTCGGGGATCCGGCGTTGCAGCCAGTCGAGCTGCAGCTTGGCAGCGGTCAACAACTGGCCGATATCGTCGTGCAGTTCTCGGCTCAGGTGCTGGCGCTCGCTCTCCTGCACTTTGAGCATGCGGTCGGCAAGCTCCGCCGGGCGCAAGCTGATCGAATGCGCGCCGTGGCGCAATTGCCAGGCAACGCCGAGCATCGCCAGTACCTGTACTAGCAGCAGGCTGCCGGGCAATGGTTGCGCTTGCCAGTAGAAAAGCAGGTTGGCTGCCAGTGAGGCCAGGCACAACAGCGCGGTTGCCCAACGCAGCAGGGCGATGCTAGAGCGGCAGCGCTGGAAAAACGTCAAGCCTGGGAACATAGGGAGGGATGCCAATAAATTATTGCTGTTGGAGGCGTTACACAGGTTTGGCCAGAGGTTTGGCGTCCCGTTTTCAAGTAAGCATCGGGCTCGAATGCAAATGCCCGGTATCGACGGAGCACGCGTTCGAATGCACGCATGTTAACACTTCGGTTTGCTTTGGTCGCGGGGGTGCAACTGCTTGAAAGCTCAGAATTCACTGGCTATTGCGAAGTATCCGTGCAATCCGCAGGCTGGCACAGTGCCGCAGCCGCTGTGCGAGGGCGAGGGGGTAAGTGCAACTAAGGTAAACCCTGACGTGCAGATTCTGGGCAACTTGTGCAACTTTGCAAGTTGGACGATGGTCTCGCTTAGTTGCAACGCAAGAGCAGCCTGTTAGTTGTCGGTCGTGGCGGTTTTAACATTACAGGCCGGCATGCGCCGACGTGCAGTTGGCGTCGCTGCCCAGGCCGGGCACGCACGGTTGCCCAAGTGCACTGGCCAGTTCGTTCAGCAGCAGATGTTGTTCTTCGCTGTCTAGGCCCAGGCGGCCGGTGAGCGGGTCGACCAGCTCCAATTGCCACGCCAGCAGGGTCAGGCACGCTGCCAGTGCCGGCAATGACTTGCCCTGCAGGTGTCGCTGCCGGCAGGCAGGGGCGAGCAGCTGTTGCAGGGTGCGGGTGTAGTGCGCCACTTCAAGCAGGCCAAGGGTGTCGGCGCGCAGTGCCAGCAGGTCAAGGCTTTCGTCAAGGCAGTGGCAGGCGTCGGGGTCGTTGCCGATCAATTCGAGGTGCTGCAGGCATTCCTGTGCCTTGCTCAGCAGGGTTTGCGCATCCAGCAGGAAGCCCTGCAGGACGCTGCTGGGCAGCGGTGCGTTATCCATCAGGTCACTCCAGCGTGCAGGGCTAGAGCAGGGGTGGGCCATACCTGGACGATCGCGAGCAAAAGCCTGACTCCATTCATGCATTGAGAATGGCGTCACATTAATGGCTAAAGGATATTGCGAACATCAGGTTGCACCCGATTGCGGGTAGGGGTTTCCCTGATGAAGATATGGGCGAATGCTTCGTTGCGGGGTTGTCTTGCAGTGGGGCGTGGCGGCAGTAAAGCATGATGGTAAAGTGATATCAATCGTTGTTCGCAGCTTTTTCCGCTTGGGGTCAAGCTACGCGGCAACCCGCCGATACAGGGCGAATGCAATCACTTTTCCCGACACAAGCCAGGGGGTTGTTCAAATGGCCGGCATTCTCGACACGGTAGACCAACGTACGCAACTGGTGGGTGAGAACCGCCTGGAAATTCTCATGTTCCGTCTGGCTGGCCGGCAACTGTTCGCCATCAACGTGTTCAAGGTGCAGGAAGTGCTGCAACTGCCCAAGTTGACGCTGATGCCGCAGCGCCATTCATTCGTCTGTGGCGTGGTCAACCTGCGTGGGCAGACGCTGCCGGTGATTGACCTGTCCCAGGCCATCGGCATGCGGCCACTGCAGCCGGGGCCGGGCAGCACCATCATCGTCACCGAGTACAACCGTTCGGTGCAGGCCTTCCTGGTGGGCGGGGTCGACCGCATCGTCAACATGAACTGGGAGGCGATCATGCCGCCGCCGACCAGCGCTGGCCGCCAGCACTACCTGACGGCGATCACCAAGGTCGAAGAGCAGTTGGTGGAAATCATCGACGTGGAAAAGGTGCTGGCCGAGATCGTGCCCTATAGCGCCAAAGTGTCCCGCGACAAACTCGAAGACCCGGTGCTGGCTCGTGCCCGTGGTCGTGAAGTGCTGCTGGTGGATGACTCCACCGTGGCCCTGGCGCAGTTGCGCGATACCTTGTCCCAGTTGGGCGTGAAGCTGCACGTGGCCAGTGATGGCCTTAAGGCGCTGCGCCTGCTCAAGGGTTGGGCCGATGCCGGGGAGGATGTCTGCGAGAAGCTGCTGATGATCTTCACCGATGCGGAAATGCCCGAGATGGACGGCTACCGACTGACCACCGAGATTCGCAACGATCCACGCCTGAGGAGCTTGTACGTGGTGCTGCACACCTCGCTGTCGGGCAGCTTCAACGAGTCGATGGTGAAGAAGGTCGGTTGCGACAACTTCCTCTCCAAGTTCCAGCCTGACCGCCTGGTGGATGTGGTGCGTCAGCGCCTGAGCCTGGATACCGCTTCGGCCTGATACCTGCTGCACCTGTGTCCGGTATAAGCTTGGGCTTTTACTGGCACAGGGTGAGGCAGGGATGATTCTGAGTGCGTTGTATCGCTATCCGGTGAAGTCGACGCAGGCGCAGAGCCTGCAGCGCTCGCCGGTCGATTACCTGGGCCTGGACGGTGATCGGCGCTGGCTGGTGGTGGAGGCCGAGAACGGTCGTTTCCTCACGCAGCGGGCGTGGCCCGCGCTCGGGCAGATCACTGCCGACTACGGCGCGAATGGCCAATTGCTGCTCACCGCGCCCGGACGGGCTGCATTGGATGTGCCAGTGCCACCTGCAGACGATGAGTTGCGTGGTGTCACCATCTGGCGTGACACCCTGCGCGTGCCCGATGCGGGGGATGCGGCAGCGGCGTGGCTCAGCGAGCTGTTGGGCAAGCCGGTGCGGCTGGTGCATTGCCCTGATCAGCGGGCGAGGTACCTGCCCAGCGGTTATGGCCTGAACAGCGACCGCGCCGCGTTCCCTGATGGTTTTCCGTTGTTACTGATCGGCCAGGCTTCCCTGGACGAGCTGAGCGCACGCGTCGGGCGCCCCATGGAGATGCTGCGTTTTCGCCCGAACCTGGTGGTCGAGGGCGCCGAGGCATTTGCCGAAGACCGCTGGAAGCGCATCCGTATTGGCGACATGACCTTTCGAGTGCTCAAGCCCAGCGTGCGTTGCATCCTCACCACACTCGACCCCGCCACGGGCGAGCGCAGCCCTGACCGTGAACCGCTGACCACGCTCAAGACGTTCCGTGAGAAAGAAGGGGATGTGCTGTTCGGCCAGAACATGGCGGTGGATGGCGCGGGGGAGCTGAAGGTGGGGATGAGCGTCGAGGTTCTCGAATAGTTTCATCGCGGGGCAAGCCCGCTCCCACGCCACAAGATACATGTGGTGGCGGGGGAGCGGGCTTGCCCCGCGACAGAGCTCCGATCACATATCGTCGAAATACCGCTCATGCCAATCCACCAGCGGTTGCGGCGAATTGAGCTTTTGCCCGTAGATCACCGAATACGACAGTACGTTCTGTACGTACTGGCGTGTCTCGTCGAACGGAATCGACTCGACCCACACGTCGAAGCTCAGGTGCTTGGCACCCTTGAGCCATTGCCGTACGCGGCCGGGGCCGGCGTTGTAGGCGGCCGAGGCCAGCACGCGGTTGCCGTTGAACTGGCTGTGGACCTGGCTCAGGTAGGCGGCGCCGAGCTGGATGTTCTTGTCCGGGTTGAGCACCTGGGCCGGGGAGGCCAGCGGGATGCTGAACTTGCGCGCGGTCTCCTTGGCGGTGGCGGGCATCAGTTGCATCAGGCCGCTGGCGCCAACGCTGGAGCGGGCGTCTTCCATGAATGCGCTTTCCTGGCGGGTGATGGCGAACACCCAGCTCGAGTGCAGGCCGCGCACCTTGGCTTCGCGCACCAGGGTGTCGCGGTGGGCCATGGGGAAGCGGATGTCCAGGTCGTCCCAGTACTGAGCCTGGCTGATGGTGCGAATGGCCGGGAAGTACCAGCGCATGTCATAGGCGAGGCGCGCCTGGGCGACCATTTCGTCACGGCTGAAGTGGCGGCTGACGTGGTACCACTCGCGCCGGCCTTCGACGATCTGGCCGCGGGCATGGAACTCCAGGGCACGGCGCACGCCGGGGGTATTGCGTACCTTGTTGATCACCTGCTGGCTGAGCAGCAATGGCTTGTTGTTCAACTGGTAGGCGGTCTGTGCCCGGTCGGCGGCGAGGAAGCCATAGAAGTCACGCTCGCGGGCCACGGTCTTGTACAGCAGCGGGATCTGCGGGTTGTTGGGTTGCGCCAGTTCCAGGCTGCGGGCTTGCCAGTACTTCCAGCGGTTGCTGCTGGCCAGGTCCTGCGGCAGGCGTTTGCTCAGCTCATAGGCATCTTCCCAGCGGCCCAGGCGCAGCAGCAGACGCATGCGCCACTCGCTGACGGTGTTGTCGCGCAGTTCGGGGTCGTAACGGGTCATGAGGTCCAGCGCGCGCGGGTCATAGCGACGTGCAAGCGTGAGGCCGATTTCGCGGGCGATGGCGACCTTTTCGTCGCGGGAGAAGTGCATGCGCTGGGCGTAGTCATCGAGCAGCGCCATGGCTTGCTCGGGATCCTGGCGTGCCAGGCGGCGCAGGCCGAGGCTGACCACGTCGGACATGGCTTCGTTGACCGGGGTGAAGCGCGAAGGCTGGTTGAGCAGTTCGGGCTTCTGCGCCACATCGATCAGCAGCTTGCCCTGGGGCGCCAGGGTGGTGAGGGTTTTCACCAGGTTGTTGGCCAGCCCGTAGTTGCGTGCCTGAGCCGCCAGTTTGGCGCGCTGCCAGCGTTTGGCCTCGGTCAGTTGCCCTTCGGCCGCCCACATGGCGAACAGCGTGTCGCAGGCCTCCGGTTGCGATTTGCCGACGTTCCATAGCTTGTCTGCCGTAGCGAAGCCCTGGGCGCGCTGGCCGTGGCTCAACTGGTACTGGCCGTTGAGGCAGTCCAGCTCGGTGAAGTTGAGTTTGGGGTCGTAGTATTTGACGAAGGTGTTCCATTCGCCGCGTTCGGCCAGCCAGCGCAACCAGCGCAGTTTCATCCAGTTGGCCTGGGGCAGGTCGCCGTGGGCGGCGAGGAAGCCTTCGATTTCCTCGTTGCTGGCACTTTTGAGCCGGGCGGTGAGCTCGTCATAGGTGAGGTAGGGCGTCAGCGGGTAGTCGCGCAGGGCTTGCGCGTAGCGCAGGTAGGGGCCCTTGTCGCCTTTGGCCAGGGCGCGCTTGGCTTCGTCGTAGTACTGGCGCTGCTGGGTGAGGTCGGCGGCCTGTGCGGCACTCGCAGCGGTTGCGGTGAGCAATAGGCAGGAAGCAATTTGTAACAGGCGGCTGCGCATGATACGTCCGGGCAGTTGAACCATAGAGAGTGACGGCGGAGCCAGCACTGTTGGGTATTACTGCCTAGCTTAGCCGTTTGCCGTGGGCCGGTGAAAGCACTGTGCTTGTATCGAGTTGTTATCCGACGCGATGCTGCTGGCAACGCGGTTTTAATGCCGTGCGCAGGCAAGTCGGGTAGAATGCGCGCCCGGTTTTTGGAGATGATCATGACCCTGCTCAAATTCAGCGATGTGTCCCTCGCATTCGGCGCCATGCCGTTGCTGGACAAGGTTTCCTGGCAGATCGCCCGTGGTGAGCGGGTGTGCATCATCGGCCGCAACGGTACAGGCAAGTCAAGCATGCTGCGCCTGATCAAGGGCGAGCAGAAAGCCGACGATGGTGATATCTGGCGTGCCCCGGGCCTCAAGATCGGTGAACTGCCGCAGGAACTGCCGGTGGCCGACGAGCGCACGGTGTTCGACGTGGTGGCCGCTGGCCTGGATGGCGTGGGTGAGCTGCTGGCCGAGTACCACCACCTGAGCCTGAACATCCACACTGCCGAAGACCTGGACAAGCTGATGCACGTTCAGCACGAGCTGGAAGCGCGTGATGGCTGGCGTCTGCAGCAGGTGGTCGAAAGCACCCTCAGCCGCCTGCAACTGCCGGCCGACAAGACCCTGGCCGAGCTGTCCGGTGGCTGGCGCCGCCGTGTGCTGCTGGCCCAGGCGCTGGTGTCCGAACCGGACCTGCTGCTGCTCGACGAGCCCACCAACCACCTGGACATCGGCGCCATCGCCTGGCTGGAAGAGGCCTTGAACAGCTTCAACGGTGCGGTGCTGTTCATCACCCACGACCGTTCATTCCTGCAGAACCTGGCGACGCGCATCCTGGAGCTGGATCGTGGCGGCCTGATCGACTGGAACGGCGACTACGCCAGCTTCCTGGTGCACAAGGAGGCCGAACTGGCTGCCGAGGCGACCGCCAATGCGCTGTTCGACAAGCGCCTGGCCCAGGAAGAGGTGTGGATCCGCCAGGGCATCAAGGCCCGGCGTACCCGTAACGAAGGCCGCGTGCGCGCGCTCAAGGCGCTGCGTGTGGAGCGTGGCGAGCGCCGCGAGCGCCAGGGCAAGGCGAACATCCAGATCGAAGTGGCGGACAAGTCCGGCAAGCAAGTGATGTTGCTCGAAGACGTCAGCTTCGCGCATCAGGGCGGGCCGAAGCTGGTCAAGGACTTCTCCATGGTGCTGCAGCGCCAGGACCGTATCGGCCTGCTCGGCGCCAACGGCACGGGCAAGACCACGTTGCTCAAGCTGATGTTGGGTGATCTGCAGCCGACAGCGGGCAAGGTCGAGATCGGCACCAAGCTGGAAGTGGCCTACTTCGACCAGATGCGTCACCAGCTCGATCTGGAGAAGACCGTTATCGATAACCTGGCCGAAGGCCGCGACTTCATCGAAATCGATGGCCAGAGCCGTCATGTGCTGAGCTACCTCGGCGATTTCCTGTTCAGCCCCCAGCGTGCCCGTACCCCGGTCAAGGCCTTGTCCGGTGGTGAGCGTGCCCGCCTGCTGCTGGCCAAGCTGTTCAGCAAGCCAGCCAACCTGCTGGTGCTGGACGAACCGACCAACGACCTGGACGTGGAAACCCTCGAGCTGCTCGAAGAAGTGCTGTCGAACTACAAAGGCACGGTACTGATGGTCAGCCACGACCGGGCTTTCCTCGATAACGTGGTCACCAGCACCCTGGTGTTCGAAGGTGAAGGGCGCGTGCGCGAGTACGTGGGCGGCTACGAAGACTGGATTCGCCAGGGTGGTTCGCCGAAGCTGCTGGGCGTGACCGAAAGCAAGGGCGGCAAGTCCGAACTCAACAGTGCAGTGGTCGAGAAAGTGGCGGAGCCGGTTGCCCCCGCTCCGGTTGCTGCGGCCCCCGACGCGTCGAAGAAAAAACTCAGCTACAAGCTGCAGCGTGAGCTGGAGATGCTGCCAGGGCAAATCGACGAGGTGGAGCAGCGCATGGCCCAGGCGCAGGAAGAAGTGAACGCTGCGGGCTTCTATCAGCGGCCGATTGCCGAGACTTCGGCGGTGCTGGCCAAGATCGAGAAGCTGCAGGGTGAGCTGGATGCGCTGGTAGAGCGCTGGGCTGAGCTGGAAGGCTGACATCATCGCGGGGCAAGTCGGATCGCCGCTCCGACTTGCCCCGCGATCAAGGCATCACTCGGTTTTTTTCAGCAGGCGTACTGCCAATACGTCGCACGGCGCGCCATGCAGCACATCGTTGGCGGTGCTGCCCAGCAGCAGTGCCAGGCCATGCCGGCCATGGCTGCCGACCACGATCAGGTCGCACTTCTGGTCTTTCGCCAATTGGTGAATTTCCTGGCGCGGCTGGCCATAAACCAGGTGTGAATCGCCGCGGTTGATGTCCGGGTACTTGTTGAACAGGCGGTCCATGCGTTCCTTGGCCTGATCGAACTGTTGCTGCTGCAACTGCGAGAGGTCCATCGGCACGTCACCGCCAAAGGCCATGGCCATGGGCTCGACGATGTGCACCAGGGAGACCTTCGCGCCGCTGGCCAGGGCGATCGCTTTGGCGCGCTTGATCACCGGGTCGCATTCTTCGGTCAGGTCGACGGCGACCAGAAGATGTTCGTAGGACATGAGCTGTACTCCTGACAATCGCGATAGAAGAAGTATGGTCGCTTTCGCGCGGGTCGTCCGTGAAGCATGAGTAACCCGCTCATTTGCAACGCTTTATAAGGTCTACAGATATGACGGTATGGCTGGTGGTGTCAATCCTTGCACTGATTCTCAGCCCGCTCGCCTGGTTGCGCCCCTCGCGCAAGCAGAGCCGGCAGATGAATCTGCGCCTGGAGGGGCGGCGCATGGGCCTGGCCATGCACCTGGCGCCGCAGGACTGGCCGCACTGGTTGGAAAAACAGCCGCCCAGCCCTTGCCCGCAGTACCACCGGGCACGGCGCAAGGGGCGTGATGACAGCTGGTGCTACTGGCAGGTCAGCCCGGGTGTGTGGTGGGACCGCTACCGCGAACCCTGCGAGGATCCGCGGTTGCTCGAGGCCTTTGGGCGCTTGCCCGAGAGCGTCTACAAGGCCGAGGCCGACACCAGGATGATCGCCCTGTTCTGGGGAGAGCGTGGCGATGAATCTGTTTTGCAGGATATTGCCGCAACGCTTGAAACCCTCGCCTGACTTCCATTGCACAACGACAAAGCGGCGCGCAGGAACCGAAAGGCTCCAGCGCGCCGCTTTGCGTTCTGCTGCGCAGAAAAGGCCAGGCAGGCCGGGAACACGTTGAACACCTGGCAGTGTAGCCAGTGTTGGCGAGCGTGTTTAACAAAATGCGGCCGTCAGCGCTTGCCCATGGTCTATCGCTGACATGAATGGTCGGCGATCACTGTCATCATGCTTCATGCCTGCAGCGTACAAAATGACTGGAAAGTCGCGTTTTCAAGGTGCTTGAGAGCATTTGACAACGCCGATCTTTTCGGAGAATGTGTGCACACCCAAATCAAACGGGCGTATGAATTGAGCGTTTGTATGTCAGATCGCTCTTACAGAACCCGATTAGCGCGCCGACGGGTGTGCCTGCGGCAAGACACCGGCAGACCGGCTCTTGCGCCAGCGATCGGCGTGTACAGTTCAGCTTCCATATCGTGGAGATCAGTTGATGATTTACGAAGGTAAAGCCATCACGGTTAAGGCTCTTGAAAGCGGCATCGTCGAACTGAAGTTCGACCTCAAGGGTGAGTCCGTCAACAAGTTCAACCGCCTCACTCTGAACGAGCTGCGCGAGGCCGTCGACGCCATCAAGGCCGACGCTTCGGTCAAGGGCGTGATCGTCAGCAGTGGCAAGGACGTGTTCATCGTCGGCGCCGACATCACCGAGTTTGTCGATAACTTCAAGCTGCCCGAGGCCGAGCTGGTTGCCGGCAACCTGGAAGCCAACCGTATCTTCAACGCCTTCGAAGACCTCGAAGTGCCGACGGTCGCCGCCATCAACGGCATCGCCCTGGGCGGTGGCCTGGAGATGTGCCTGGCCGCCGATTACCGGATCATGTCCAGCACTGCCAAGATCGGCCTGCCGGAAGTCAAGCTGGGCATCTACCCAGGCTTTGGCGGTACCGTGCGCCTGCCGCGCCTGGTTGGCTCGGACAACGCCATCGAGTGGATCGCCTCGGGCAAGGAAAACCGTGCCGAAGACGCCCTGAAAGTCGGCGCCGTCGATGCCGTGGTTACCCCTGAGCTGCTGCAGGCGGGTGCCCTGGACCTGATCAAGCGCGCCATCAGTGGCGAGCTGGACTACAAGGCCAAGCGCCAGCCCAAGCTCGAGAAGCTCAAGCTCAACGCCATCGAACAGATGATGGCCTTCGAGACTGCCAAGGGCTTCGTAGCAGGCCAGGCCGGCCCGAACTACCCGGCGCCGGTCGAAGCCATCAAGAGCATCCAGAAGGCCGCCAACTTCGGCCGTGACAAGGCGCTGGAAGTCGAGGCTGCTGGCTTCGCCAAGCTGGCCAAGACCTCGGTTGCCGAGAGCCTGATCGGCCTGTTCCTGAACGACCAGGAGCTCAAGCGCAAGGCCAAGGCCCATGACGAGATCGCCCACGACGTGAAGCAGGCCGCCGTGCTCGGCGCCGGCATCATGGGCGGCGGCATCGCCTATCAGTCGGCCGTCAAGGGCACGCCGATCCTGATGAAGGACATCCGCGAGGAAGCCATCCAGCTGGGCCTGAACGAGGCGTCCAAGCTGCTCGGCAAGCGCGTCGAGAAAGGCCGCCTGACCCCTGCGAAGATGGCCGAAGCGCTCAACGCCATTCGCCCGACCCTGTCGTATGGCGATTTCGCCAACGTCGATATCGTGGTCGAGGCCGTGGTCGAGAACCCGAAGGTCAAGCAAGCGGTCCTGGCCGAGGTGGAAGGGCAGGTGAAAGAGGACGCCATTCTGGCCTCCAACACCTCGACCATCTCGATCAACCTGCTGGCCAAGGCACTCAAACGTCCCGAGAACTTCGTCGGCATGCACTTCTTCAACCCGGTGCACATGATGCCGCTGGTCGAAGTCATCCGTGGCGAGAAGTCCAGTGAAGTGGCCGTTGCCACCACCGTGGCCTACGCCAAGAAAATGGGCAAGAACCCGATCGTGGTCAACGACTGCCCGGGCTTCCTGGTCAACCGCGTGCTGTTCCCGTACTTCGGCGGCTTCGCCAAGCTGGTCAGCGCCGGTGTCGACTTCGTGCGCATCGACAAGGTCATGGAAAAGTTCGGCTGGCCGATGGGCCCGGCCTACCTGATGGATGTGGTCGGTATCGACACCGGCCACCATGGCCGTGACGTGATGGCTGATGGCTTCCCGGACCGCATGAAGGACGATCGTCGTTCTGCCGTCGACGCGCTGTACGAGGCCAACCGCCTGGGCCAGAAGAACGGCAAGGGCTTCTACGCCTACGAGACCGACAAGCGCGGCAAGCCGAAGAAAGTCTTCGATGCCGACGTGCTCGACGTACTCAAGCCGATCGTCTTCGAACAGCGTGAGGTTAGCGACGAAGACATCATCAACTGGATGATGGTCCCGCTGTGCCTGGAGACCGTGCGCTGCCTGGAAGACGGCATCGTCGAAACCGCCGCCGAAGCCGACATGGGCCTGGTCTACGGCATCGGTTTCCCTCCATTCCGCGGTGGCGCGCTGCGCTACATCGATTCGATCGGGGTCGCCGAGTTCGTCGCGCTGGCCGACAAGTACGCCGACCTGGGGCCGCTGTACCACCCCACTGCGAAGCTGCGCGAAATGGCCAAGAGCGGCCAGCGCTTCTTCAACTGAGCGCCCAACGAGCTAGAGCGAGAATACTGATATGAGCCTGAATCCAAGAGACGTGGTGATTGTTGACTTCGGTCGCACGCCGATGGGCCGCTCCAAGGGTGGCATGCACCGCAACACCCGTGCCGAAGACATGTCCGCGCACCTGATCAGCAAGCTGCTGGAGCGCAACGACAAGGTCGATCCGAAAGAAGTCGAGGACGTGATCTGGGGCTGCGTCAACCAGACCCTGGAGCAGGGCTGGAACATCGCGCGCATGGCGTCGCTGATGACCCAGATCCCGCACACTTCTGCCGCGCAAACCGTCAGCCGCCTGTGCGGCTCGTCGATGAGCGCGCTGCATACCGCCGCCCAGGCGATCATGACCGGCAACGGTGACGTGTTCGTCATCGGCGGTGTCGAGCACATGGGCCACGTGAGCATGATGCACGGCGTGGACCCGAACCCGCACATGTCCCTGCACGCCGCCAAGGCCTCCGGGATGATGGGCCTGACCGCCGAGATGCTGGGCAAGATGCACGGCATCAGCCGCGAGCAGCAGGACCTGTTCGGCCTGCGTTCGCACCAGCTCGCCCACAAGGCGACGGTGGAAGGCAAGTTCAAGGACGAGATCATCCCGATGCAGGGCTATGACGAGAACGGCTTCCTGAAGGTCTTCGACTTCGACGAGACCATTCGCCCGGAAACCACCCTCGAAGGCCTGGCATCGCTCAAGCCGGCCTTCAACCCGAAAGGGGGCACCGTTACCGCCGGTACTTCGTCGCAGATCACTGACGGCGCTTCGTGCATGATCGTCATGTCCGGCCAGCGCGCCATGGACCTGGGCATCCAGCCGCTGGCGGTGATCCGCTCGATGGCGGTGGCGGGCGTGGACCCGGCCATCATGGGTTACGGCCCGGTGCCTTCGACGCAGAAAGCCCTCAAGCGCGCCGGCCTGAGCATGGCTGACATCGACTTCATCGAGCTCAACGAAGCCTTCGCTGCACAGGCCCTGCCGGTGCTGAAAGATCTGAAAGTGCTCGACAAGATGGATGAGAAGGTTAACCTGCACGGCGGCGCCATCGCTTTGGGCCACCCGTTCGGTTGCTCGGGTGCGCGAATTTCCGGCACCCTGCTCAACGTCATGAAGCAGAATGGCGGCACGCTCGGCGTGGCGACCATGTGCGTCGGCCTGGGTCAAGGCATCACCACTGTCTTCGAACGCGTCTGATCGCGTCGCAAGGCAGCAACCGGGGCCCTGTGCCCCGGTTTTTGTTTTTTACAGGATTTGTTCAAGAGGCAGGGCGACATGCAGATACAACCCGGTGTGTACCGGCACTACAAGGGCCCCGAGTATCGTGTGTTCGGCGCTGCGCGCCACTCCGAGACCGAGGAGTGGGTGGTGTTCTACCAGGCCCTGTACGGCGAATTCGGCCTGTGGGTGAGGCCGCTTTCGATGTTCCTGGAGTCGGTCGAGGTTGACGGCGAGCAGGTGCCACGCTTTGCTTTGGTCGAGGCCGAAGAAGGGCTGTCCGGGTTGTTGGCCAAGGCCGGCGACTGAGCGTTCGCGCTTGACCTCACTGTTTTGCCACTATATATAGCGGTGCCGCGTCCGGCACCTGACGCGTTTTTCATCTTCAGATTCAGGAATACTCCGATCCATGGGCAAATCGCTGGTCATTGTGGAATCCCCGGCCAAGGCCAAGACCATCAACAAGTACCTGGGCAACCAGTACGTGGTGAAGTCGAGTATCGGCCATATCCGCGACCTCCCCACCAGCGGTTCCGCCAGTGCGAGCAAGGAGCCGGCGGCCAAGCGTGGCAAGGCCGCAGCTGAGGCGCCGGCACTGTCGCCCAAGGAAAAGGCCCGCCGCACGCTGGTGGCGCGCATGGGCGTCGACCCTGAGGCCGGCTGGAAAGCCAAGTACGAGATCCTTCCCGGCAAGGAGAAGGTGATCGAAGAGCTGCGCCGCCTGGCCAAGGATGCCGACACCATCTATCTCGCAACCGACTTGGATCGCGAGGGGGAAGCCATTGCCTGGCACCTGCGCGAAGCAATCGGTGGTGATGACACCCGCTACAAGCGTGTGGTGTTCAACGAAATTACCAAGAAAGCCATCCAGGAAGCGTTCTCGCATCCGGGCGAACTCGACATCGCTCGGGTCAATGCCCAGCAGGCGCGTCGCTTCCTCGATCGTGTGGTGGGTTACATGGTTTCGCCGTTGCTGTGGGCCAAGATCGCCCGTGGCCTGTCCGCTGGCCGTGTGCAGTCGGTGGCGGTGAAGCTGGTCGTCGAGCGTGAGCGCGAGATCCGCGCCTTCAATCCGGAAGAGTACTGGGAAGTCCACGCCGACCTGGGCACCGCCAAGAACGCCAAGGTGCGCTTCGAAGTGGCGCGCGAGAAGGGCGAAGCCTTCAAGCCGCTCAACGAAGCCCAGGCCATGGCCGCCCTGGAGAAGCTCAAGGCGTCGAGCTACAGCGTCAGCAAGCGCGAAGACCGGCCGACCAGCAGCAAGCCCTCGGCACCGTTCATCACTTCCACCCTGCAGCAAGCCGCGAGCAACCGCCTGGGCTATGGGGTGAAGAAAACCATGATGATGGCCCAGCGTCTGTATGAAGCCGGTTACATCACTTACATGCGTACCGACTCGACCAACCTGTCGGTCGATGCCGTGGAAATGGCGCGCAGCTACATCGAGAAAGAGTTCGGCAAGCAGTACCTGCCGGCCGCGCCCATCGTCTACGGCAGCAAGGAAGGGGCCCAGGAAGCGCACGAGGCGATTCGCCCGTCCGACGTCAACACCCACCCGACCAAGCTCACCGGCATGGAGCGTGATGCCGAGCGCCTGTACGAACTGATCTGGCGCCAGTTCCTGGCCTGCCAGATGCCGCCGGCGCAGTACCTGTCCACCAGCGTTACCGTGGCGGCTGGCGATTTCGAGCTGCGTGCCAAAGGCCGCATCCTCAAGTTCGACGGTTACACCCGCGTCTTGCCGCAGCAGAGCAAGCCAGGCGAAGACGACGTGCTGCCAGACATGGCGCAGGGCGAAGCGCTCAAGCTGATCCAGATCGACCCTAGCCAGCACTTCACCAAGCCACCGGCGCGCTTCACCGAAGCCAGCCTGGTCAAGGAAATGGAAAAGCGTGGTATCGGCCGACCATCGACCTATGCCGCGATCATTTCGACCATTCAGGATCGCGGTTATGTGACCTTGCACAACCGCCGCTTCTACTCCGAGAAGATGGGCGACATCGTCACTGAGCGCCTGTCGGAGAGTTTCTCCAACCTGATGGACTACGGCTTCACCGCAGGCATGGAAGAAAACCTCGACGACGTGGCCCAGGGCGAGCGTGACTGGAAGAACGTGCTGGACGAGTTCTACGGTGACTTCAGCAAGAAGCTGCAGACCGCCGAGTCCAGCGAGCATGGCATGCGTGCCAACCAGCCGACCCCAACCAATATCGAGTGCAAGGAATGCGGGCGGCCGATGATGATCCGTACCGCTTCCACCGGCGTGTTCCTGGGTTGCTCGGGCTATAGCCTGCCACCCAAAGAGCGTTGCAAGGCCACGGTGAACCTGGTGCCGGGCGACGAGATCGCTGCCGACGACGAAGGTGAGTCCGAGTCGCTGGTATTGCGTGGCAAGCATCGCTGCCCTATCTGCTCGACCGCGATGGACGCCTACCTGCTCGACGAGAAGCGCAAGCTGCACATCTGTGGCAACAACCCGGATTGCGTCGGCTACGAGATCGAAGAGGGCAGCTACCGCATCAAGGGTTACGAAGGGCCGAGCCTGGAATGCGACAAGTGCGGCAGCGAGATGCAGCTCAAGACCGGCCGTTTCGGCAAGTTCTTCGGTTGCACCAACGCAACGTGCAAGAACACCCGCAAGCTGCTCAAAAGCGGCGAGGCGGCGCCGCCGAAGATGGACAAGGTGGACATGCCCGAGCTCAAGTGCGAGAAGGTCGACGACACCTACGTGCTGCGTGACGGTGCCTCGGGTCTGTTCCTGGCCGCCAGCCAGTTCCCCAAGAACCGCGAAACCCGTGCGCCGCTGGTGCTGGAAATCGTGCCGCACAAGCACGAGATCGATCCGAAATACCACTTCCTCTGCGAAGCGCCGCAAAAAGACCCCGAAGGCCGCCCGGCAGTGATCCGTTACAGCCGCAAGACCAAGGAGCAGTACGTTCAGTCTGAAGTCGACGGTAAGCCGACTGGCTGGAAGGCGTTCTACGACGGCAAGGCATGGAAGGTCGAAGACAAGCGCTGATCTGAGCGCAGCCTAATCGCGGGGCAAGCCCGCTCCCACTGCTTGGTGGGGGCGGGCTTGCCCCGCGATCGTTTGTGCTTGCGGTAATGCTTGCCAATCCCCGACACTGCAGCATCGCCTTGCTGCCCATGGGAGGTCATCGAAAATGGCCCAGGAACTCTACACCCGCACCAATCAGAAACTGTTCTTTGCCGGCCTTGCGCTGGAGTCCATGGCCAAGGCCACCACAAGCGGTGCCATGAACGCCCAGGGCTTGGTCCAGGCCGAACGCGAGGCGGCGTTGTTCCACCTGTATGGCGCGTTGCTGGGGTTGTGCCACGAGATCGCGGGTTACTACCGCCTGCCACAGGCGGCTGCGGCACGGGCCGAGCTGCTGCTCAACGATGAGGTGCTGCAGAGCGTGGCAATTCCGGAGATGGCAGAGATGCTGGAACTGGCACGGCAGCCGGAAACCTGGCTGGCTCGACTGCTTGCAGCTTATGCCGATTTGTTCCGACCGCCGGTCGCGAAGAAAAGCGCGAAAACCGACGTTACCCAGCCGTTGATCCAGGCGGTCAATCTGGATGAGGCCGAGCCGCTAGAGCTCTCGCAAGAAGAGCTTGAAGAGTGGCGCAAGAACTTGAAGGGCTTGGTGAGACGATTCCGCGACGCGCTGAGTGAGTGCTGACAGCAATCATGGCTGATACACTATCGGCCTTTCGTGAAAAGCAGGCCCCAAGTATGTCAACGTCCTTTCTAGAAATTGTCGAGTTGCCTGATGGCCGGATCGAGCTGCGCCGCGCCGAGGATGAAGGTTCCCTGGTAACCCTGGATTTCTCCGAGGATGCCAAGGCATTCCTGCAAGGACAGCATGTGGAAGTGGCCAAGGCCATGCTCAGCGTCGGTGTGCAAATGGCCGGTCGCTTGGTAGAGGGCGATTTCGAGCGTGATGAAGGGCCACGAGTCCTTCACTGAACCACGCTAGAGGTTCACGGCTACAAACAGATGACAGGCAAAGCCTGAACATCAGCCAAGGCGGATGTTCAGGCTTTGTGCTTTTCCGCTGGCGGCGGCGCGCAGCAGCTGTTGCCGAGCGCTGTTGCTCACGCTACCCAGCCAGCTGACGACGGTATGGCTGTGGCCCAGGCGCAATGCTTCGCAAGCCAGCTGCAGGGCGTTCTGGTTGCTGCCTGGCTGAAGCAGCAGGATGCGTTCGCGGTTGAGGCCGGCATCGCGCAACCATGCCTGCGTGAGGCTGGCGGGCGGGGCGATCAGGGTGAGCCAGCGGCTGTCGTCTTCTTCGCTGAGCTCGCGCAAAACAGGCGCCAACAGGCTTTGGCAATGGCCGGGGGCGCCGCGCAGAGCCAGTTCGCTGAACAGCTCGGGCTGATGGCTTTTGCGCGGCTGCTCGCGGGCCTTGAAACCTGGCAAGACCGGATTGGCGAAAAATGCCTCGAACAGTGGCAACTGGACTTGTTGCGGTGCAGTGGTGAACGGCTGCATGACGCCTCCTCGATCAGCGGCGCAGGACGCCGACGCTCAAGCCCTCAATCACCAGTTCCTGTTCTTTCAGGTCGACTTCGATAGGGGCGAATTCCGGGTTTTCAGCAATCAGCCAGACCTTGCTGCCTTCACGCTGGAAGCGTTTGACGGTTACTTCGTCACCGATGCGCGCGACCACCACCTGGCCGTTGCGGGCCTCGCGGGTGGTATGCACGGCGAGCAGGTCGCCGTCGAAGATGCCGATGTCCTTCATGCTCATGCCGTGCACGCGCAGCAGGTAATCGGCGCGGGGGTGGAAGAATGCAGGGTTGATGCTGCAGGAATCTTCGATGTGCTGTTCAGCGAGGATCGGCGCACCTGCGGCGACTCGGCCAATGATTGGCAGGCCGTTCTCTTCGGCCTTGGCTTCCAGGCCGGGGATGCGGATGCCGCGCGAGGCGCCTGGGGTCATCTCGATGGCGCCCTTGCGTGCCAGTGCCTTGAGATGTTCCTCGGCCGCATTGGGCGATTTGAAGCCCAGTTCCTGAGCGATCTCGGCGCGGGTCGGAGGGAAGCCGTTGTCTTCGAGGCAGCGTTTGATGAAAGCCAGGATCTCGGCTTGGCGTGGCGTCAGTTTCAGCATGGGCGAGGACTCTGTCTTTTTATACAGTGACTGGGATTATATACAGTGGGTTGCCAGCTGCAAGCTGCAAGCAGCAAGAAAGATCAAAAGCCCCGCGCATCTTGGCGCTTGCAGCTTGTGCCTTGGCGCTTTTAAATGGCGACTGCCCGGTCACCGAGCCTTGACATCAGCAGGCCTGAAACGTATGTTTCAAACAACTGTTTGTCAGGCGGAGTAGTCATGGCCCAATCGGAAACCGTTGAACGCATCCTCGATGCGGCGGAGCAGCTGTTCGCGGAACGCGGGTTCGCGGAAACCTCATTGCGGCTGATTACCAGCAAGGCGGGGGTCAACCTGGCGGCGGTGAACTATCACTTCGGTTCGAAGAAGGCCCTGATCCAGGCGGTTTTCTCGCGGTTCCTCGGGCCGTTCTGCGCCAGCCTCGAGCGTGAGCTGGAGCGCCACCAGGCGCGCCCCGAGCACAAGGCTTCGCTTGAAGAGCTGCTGGAGATGCTGGTCGAGCAGGCCCTTGCGGTACAGCCGCGCAGCAACAACGACCTGTCCATCTTCATGCGCCTGCTGGGCCTGGCCTTCAGCCAGAGCCAGGGACACCTGCGGCGCTACCTGGAAGACATGTACGGCAAGGTGTTCCGCCGCTACATGCTGCTGGTCAACGAGGCGGCCCCGCGCATTCCTCCGCTGGAGTTGTTCTGGCGTGTGCATTTCATGCTGGGTGCTGCGGCGTTCAGCATGTCCGGGATCAAGGCCCTGCGCGCCATCGCCGAGACCGACTTCGGTATCAATACCTCGATCGAGCAGGTGATGCGCCTGATGGTGCCGTTCCTGGCAGCCGGCATGCGCGCCGACACGGGCGTCACCGACGAGGCCATGGCTGCCGCACAGCTGCGCCCACGCAGCAAAACCAGCGCCCCGGCCAAGGCCTGACACACTGGGCGGAGCAGGGCGCTTCAGATAAGCTAGCGCCATGCCCGACCTCGATTTCCTGCACATTTCCCTCGCTGATCAATGCCTCTATGGCTTCGCCCATGGCGTATTGCAACTGCGCCTGCCGATTTCCACGGCGCTCAATGGCGCAGGAGAGCGCAGAGGCTCCGGGTGCACGCCGCGTGGCCTGCATCAGGTGCGCGCCAAGATTGGCAGCGGCTTGCCGGAGGGCGCGGTGCTCAGCAGCCGGCGCTGGACGGGTGAAGTCTGGTCGCCGGCGCTGCAAGCGCAGTTTCCCGATCGTGACTGGATCCTCACGCGCATCCTCTGGCTCAGCGGCTGCGAACCGGGTTACAACCGGCTGGGCCCGGTCGATACCTTCCAGCGTTACATCTATCTGCATGGCACACCCGACACTGAACCTATGGGCACTCCGCTGTCCCATGGCTGTGTACGCCTGCGCAACGACGATTTGCTTGCCTTGTTCGATCGCGTACCCGCCCATTGCCCGGTACGGATAGACGAGGCCGCTTGCCCGTACTGGGCCTCCCTGAATCTTCAATGAAGGACTCGCTATGACCGCCAGCCTGCAAGGCTCTCTGATGGTAGATATCGCCGGCAAATGGCTGACTGCCGAAGACCGCCATCTGCTGCGCCAGCCCGAAGTGGCCGGCTTGATCATCTTCGCCCGCAATATCGACAGCCCGCGCCAGGTGCGCGAGCTGTGCGCGTCGATCCGTGCCGTGCGCCCCGAACTCATCCTTGCAGTGGACCAGGAAGGCGGCCGGGTGCAGCGTCTGCGCCAAGGTTTCGTGCGCCTGCCGGCCATGCGCGCGATCGCCGACAACGACAACGCCGAGTACCTGGCCGAGCAATGCGGCTGGTTGATGGCGACTGAAGTCCTGGCGGTTGGCCTGGACCTGAGCTTCGCGCCGGTGCTCGACCTCGACCATCAGCGCAGCGCCGTAGTGGGCAGCCGGGCCTTTGAAGGTAACCCCGAGCGTGCCACGCAATTGGCCGGGGCCTTCATCCGTGGCATGAATGCCGCCGGCATGGCTGCCTGCGGCAAGCACTTCCCCGGGCACGGCTGGGCCGAGGCCGACTCCCACGTTGCCATCCCGGTCGATGAGCGCAGCCTGGAGCAACTGCGCGCCGCAGACCTGGTGCCGTTCAGCCGCCTCAGCGGCCAGTTGGCGGCAGTGATGCCGGCCCACGTCATCTACCCGCAGGTAGACAACCAGCCGGCTGGCTTCTCGCGCCGCTGGTTGCAGGACATCCTGCGTGGCGAGATGGGCTTCGATGGGGTGATCTTCAGCGATGACCTGTCGATGGCGGGCGCTCATGTGGTGGGCGATGCCGCTAGCCGTATCGAAGCGGCTTTGAGCGCCGGTTGCGACATGGGCTTGGTGTGCAACGACCGGGCGGCGGCGGAGCTGGCCCTGAGCGCAGCGCAGCGCATGAAGGTCAAGCCGTCGCCGCGCATCGCGCGCATGCGCGGGCAGGGCTTCGCATGCACCGATTACCGCCAGCAGCCGCGTTGGCTGCAGGCGCTGGGTGCGTTGAAAGAGGCACAACTGGTCGATTGACCTCGCCCCTCATCGCGGGGCAAGCCCGCTCCCACAAGCCCTTGAGCTCGACACTGTCCCCGTGGGAGCGGGCTTGCCCCGCGAAGGGCCGGCACTGGCTAACCCAGATTAACGCCCGCGCTTGCCCGGCAGGGGGGCGAACAGCGCGTCGATCTCCTCATCCCCCAACCGCCACTGCCCGGCCTGCCCACCATCGAGCAGCCCGGCCGCCAGCGCTGCCTTCTCCTGCTGCAATTGCTGGATCTTCTCTTCAACCGTACCCCGAGTGATCAGCTTGAACACGAACACCGGCTTGTCCTGGCCGATGCGATAGGCGCGGTCGGTGGCCTGGTTTTCGCTGGCCGGGTTCCACCACGGGTCGTAGTGGATCACGGTGTCGGCTGCGGTCAGGTTCAGGCCGGTGCCGCCGGCCTTGAGGCTGATCAGGAACACCTCACTGTCGCCGTTCTGGAACTGCTGCACCGGGGCGCGGCGATCGCGGGTATCGCCGGTCAGCAGGCTGTAGCGGATGCCGCGTTTCTCCAGCTCGAACTCGATCAGCGCCAGCATCGAGGTGAACTGCGAGAACAGCAGGACCTTGCGCCCCTCGCTGAGCAGCTCCTCGAGCATCTCCAGCAGGCTGCCCAGCTTGCCCTTGTCGGCGAAGTTGCCCTTGCTTTCGGTGCCCTGGACCAGGCGCAGGTCGCAGCACACCTGGCGCAGCTTGAGCAGGGCGTCGAGGATGATGATCTGGCTGCGCGCCGCGCCGTTACGAGCGATCTCGTCGCGGACCTTCTTGTCCATCGCCACCCTTACCGCCTCGTAGGTGTCACGCTGGGCGTCACTGAGTTCGACCCAGTGGACCATCTCGGTCTTGGCCGGCAGCTCGGTGGCCACTTGTTCCTTGGTGCGGCGCAGCAGGAACGGGCGGATGCGGCTGGCCAGGTGGGCCATGCGCTCGGTGTCGCCGTGGCGTTCGATCGGGGTGCGGTAGTCCTGGGTAAAGCGCTTGCTGTCGCCCAGCCAGCCGGGCATCAGGAAATGGAACAACGACCACAGCTCGCCCAGGTTGTTTTCCATGGGCGTGCCGGTGAGGCATAGCCGCTGGGTGGCCTGCAGCTCGCGCACGGCCTGGGCAGCCTTGCTGGTGCTGCTCTTGATGTTCTGCGCCTCGTCCAGTACCAGCAGGTGCCAGGGCTGCGGCTTGAGGTGTTCAAGGTCGCGGGGTACCAGCGCGTAGGTGGTCAGCACCAGGTCGTAGTCGCCCAATGTGGGGAAATGTTTGTTGCGGCCTGGGCCGTGCAGGGCCAGCACACGTAGCTCGGGGGCGAAACGCTGGGCTTCGTCGAGCCAGTTGGGCACCAGGCTGGTGGGCATCACCGCCAGGGCTGGTTGCGTCAGGCGCCCGGCCTCTTTCTCCAGCAGCAGGTGGGCAAGCGTCTGCAGGGTTTTGCCCAGGCCCATGTCGTCGCCGAGGATGGCGCCGGTGCCCATCTCGCGCTGGGCTTGCAGCCAGTTCAGGCCTTGCTGCTGATAGGGGCGCAGGGTGGCATTGAGGCCTTTGGGTGCTTGCACCTGCAGGTCGCGGGCGTCGCGCAGGCGCCGGCCCAGGTCGCGCACCTGAGCGCCACCTTCCCAGAGCAGGGGCAGGTGTTCGATGTCGTTCAGGCGCGCGGCGTCGGCGCGCTCCAGGCGCAGGCTCGGGCCTACGGCGTCTTCGTGCAGGTACAGCTCGCCGAGGGTGCCCATCACCGCCTTGATGCGCCCGTAGGGCAGGGCGACGCGCAGGGCAGGGCTGTCGTGGCGGGCGCGGTTGAGGTCGATCAGCAGGTGTTCGTCGTCGCTGCGCCGTGCCAGCTCGCTGGCGCGCAGCAGCTCCGGGCTGCTGCGCAGCAACTGCAGGACGATCGGCAGCAGGCTGTGGCGCTGGCCCTCGACCACGATACCCAGTTCCAGATCGAACCATTCATGGCCCGGCGCTTCGTCGATGGTGGCGTACCAGTCGTCGACCTCGTGCAAATTGAAGGCGAAATCGCGGTGCACATCCACTGCCCAGCCTGCTTCGCGCAGGCGCGGCAGGCCCTCGCGGGCAAAGCGCAGCCAGGCTTCGTCATCGGCCAACTGATACATCTCGCCGGCGCTGTCGGGCAGCGCTTTGCTCTGGCGGGTGGCGGGTTTGAAGCCGGCATCGCGCAACGCATTGCGCAGCGCCTGCTCGGCCTGGGGCTGGCGGCGGATACGCTGGCTGGTGCTGTCGACCAGGCGGGTCAGCGGCTTGCTGTCGTTGCCGCTGGTGCGTAGGCCATCGTAATCGAACGACAGCGCGGCGCGGTGCTGCATCTGCCGCTGCATGCGCCCGGTCTTGGGTGTGTAGGCGCTGTATTCGAGGCTGCCGAGGGTCAGGCGCGCCGTGGGCTGGATGTCCTCGATCTGCTCACTGCGCACCGTCGTGGGCGTCGGTACCTGGCGATTCAGGGCGTTCAGGCGGTGGCTCAGGGGCACGATCAGGTGTTCCGGGACCGTGGGGGCGCTGGCCAGCTGGCTGGCGATGAACGGGTCGAGATCATGCAGCAGTTTGCCGGTCTGTCCCGTTTGCGGGTCTACGTAGAAAAGCGGTTCCAGTGGCAATGCCAGCCAGTGCGCCTTGTCTTCATGGTGCCAGGCGCCGCGGTAGCTGCCATTGTCCAGCCGCACCCAGCGAAAATCGGCATGCAGGTCGGGCCCTGGGGCGAGCGGGGTCTGCTGTTCGCTGTACAGCAGCCGGCCGGTTGCCAGCGCGTACTCATAAAGGTCCGCACCTTTCTTGCCTTCCAGGCGGGCAATGGGCAGGGCGTAATCCTTGCTCATGGCATCGATCAGGCGCAGCGTGCGCAGGTCTTCGTCAGTCACATAGCGCGGTGTGTAATAGATCAGCTCCGACATCGAGCCGGGGCGTGTCAGTTTCAAGGTGCCGTCGGCCTGGCGCGTGCCCTTGAACACGCTGAGCATGCACCGGCCGTGATCGATATCCAGCAGGTAGTAGAGCGCTGGGCCCTTGCGCTTGGCCGGCTCGCTGGCGGGCGTCGCCGGTACCTCGAGCGCCTCCACCCAGTGCGCAAGCTCGGGCGGCAAGTCCAGGGAGTGCGCCGCGGCTGGCGAGTGGGCCGCCGGGAGTACTTGGTCACCTTCGACATGCTCGGCGCCGCGCCCAAGGACGAACAAGGCCGCTGCACAGTGCTTGCAGTTCCCGCCTACCGGGCATGAACAGGTACCGTCACACGTCAGGCCGTCTTCGGTCATGTCCAGCGTGATCCGCTGGTAATAGACGCGGCCAGCGGAGCCATGGCATTCGGCGCGGATGGTCATGTCGAGGATCGACACGATCTCGCTTCTGCCCTCTTCGGCATACTTCAGGCCGCGCTGCAGTGCCCCGCGGTCGAACGCGAACGTCCAGCCGTCGTGATTACGGACGAGGAACTGCGCATCGCTTTCGCTCACCTCACTGCTCCATCATCTCCGGGTCCGGCAGCGGCATCTTGCGCATGCCGGCAGGCGATACCTTGATCAGCACGGCCAGGTGGCCGCCGTCGAGGAAGGTCAGCTGGCCAGCCTTCATGTTGCTGTTGCTCTGCTTGAGCTGTTCGCTCTGCAGCACGCTGCCATTGCTGTCGAGCTGGTTGACCCAGAAGTTGGCGTCGACGGCGATGAAGCGATCTTCCTTGATGCTCAGGTTGCCTTCGATGGGGAAGTGGCCGAACTGCTCGTTGCCGGCGCTCAGGGCAATGGTCTCGCCGTCCTGCTGCCAGGCTTTGTGCAACAGCACGGTGTAGTCGGCGGTGGCCTGCAGGCGGGTGATTTCGTCACCCAGGCCGGCCGGGCGCTCGGCGGCTTTTTCCAGGCGGGGCGCGCCGGCGCTCCAGTCTTCCGGGGCGAACGGGCTGGTGATCGCCGGCACGGCGTTCTGCCGCACCAGGATCATTTCCACCTGATAGGGGCCGGCGGCGAAGGCGGTCGGGGCGAACAACGCCAGCAGCAGGGTCAGGCAACGGATGGCACGCATGGAACTTCCTTAGTTTGGCTGTGGGGTCAGGCGCTCGAACAGCGCCTCCAGAGTATTGAAGCGTTCTTCGGGGCGTTCCATCGGCACCATGAAGCGGAACTGGGTTGCACCTTCGAACTTGTAGCGTTTGGGCTGGCCCTGGATCAGCTTGATCAGGGTCAGCGGGTCGACCGGGGTTTGCGCCTCGAACTCGAGCTTGCCGCCATTGGGGCCGGCATCGACTTTCTTGATGCCGAGCTTTTCCGCCTGCAGCTTGAGCAGGGTCAGGCGCATAAGGTTCTTGCTCGGCTCGGGCAGCAGGCCGAAGCGGTCGATCATCTCGACCTGCAGGTCCTTGAGGCCTTCCTCGTCCGCCGCCGAGGCGATGCGTTTGTAGAGGATCAGGCGCGCATGCACATCCGGCAGGTAGTCCTCGGGGATCAGCGCCGGCAGGCGCAGGTTGATCTCCGGGCCGCCGCCAAGCGGTTGCTCGAGGTTCGGCTGGTTGCCCTTGCGGATGGCCTTGACCGCGCGCTCGAGCATTTCCATGTACAGGGTGAAACCGACCGCCTGGATCTGCCCGCTCTGGCCGTCGCCGAGCAGCTCGCCGGCGCCGCGGATCTCCAGGTCGTTGGTGGCCAGGACGAAGCCGGCACCCAGGTCCTGGGTGTTGGCGATGGCTTCCAGGCGCTTTTCGGCATCGGCGCTGATCTGCTGGCGCGGCGGCGTCAGCAGGTAGGCGTAGGCCTGGTGGTGGCTGCGGCCAACCCGGCCGCGCAGCTGGTGCAACTGCGCCAGGCCGAACTTGTCGGCGCGCTCGATGACGATGGTGTTGGCGCTGGGCACGTCGATACCGGTTTCGATGATGGTCGAGGCGATCAGCACGTTGAAACGCTTGTGGTAGAAGTCGCTCATCACCTGTTCGAGCTCGCGCTCGCGCATCTGCCCGTGGCCGATGCCGATGCGTGCTTCCGGGACCAGCTCGGCCAGTTCGGCGGCGCACTTCTCGATGGTCTTCACGTCGTTGTGCAGGTAGTACACCTGGCCGCCGCGCAGCAGCTCACGCAGCAGCGCTTCCTTGACCGTGCTCTTGTTCTGCTCCATGACGAAGGTGCGTACCGACAGGCGACGCGCCGGCGGGGTGGCGATGATCGACAGGTCGCGCATGCCCGACACCGCCATGTTCAGCGTTCGCGGGATCGGCGTGGCGGTCAGGGTGAGGATGTCCACTTCGCTGCGCAGGGCCTTGAGCTGCTCTTTCTGGCGCACGCCGAAACGGTGTTCCTCGTCGATGATCGCCAGGCCCAGGTCCTTGAAGCGCACATCGTCCTGCAAAAGCTTGTGGGTGCCGATGAGGATGTCGATCTTGCCTTCGGCGAGGTCGGCGGCAGCGGCGCTGACCTCCTTGGCCGACTTGAAGCGGCTCATCACCTCGACCGTCACCGGCCAGTCGGCGAAGCGGTCACGGAAGCTGTTGTAGTGCTGCTGGGCGAGCAGGGTGGTCGGCACCAGCACCGCCACCTGGCGGCCGCTGTGCACGGCGATGAATGCCGCGCGCATGGCCACCTCGGTCTTGCCGAAGCCGACATCGCCGCACACCAGGCGGTCCATCGGCTTGGCGGCGAGCATGTCCTCGCGCACGGCTTCGATGGCGTTCTGCTGGTCGGGGGTTTCCTCGAACGGGAAGCCGGCGCTGAAGGTGGCGTAGTCGGCGGCCGGGTCGGCGAAGGCGTAGCCTTTGCGCGCGGCGCGGCGGGCATAGATGTCGAGCAGTTCGGCGGCGACGTCGCGCACCTGTTCGGCGGCTTTGCGCTTGGCCTTCTGCCAGGCTTCCGAACCCAGCCGGTGCAGCGGTGCCAGGGCGTCGTCGCTGCCGGTGTAGCGGGCGATCAGGTGCAGGTTGGCGACCGGCACGTAGAGCTTGGCGCCTTCGGCGTATTCAAGGGTGAGGAACTCGGCGGCCTGGCTGTCGATTTCCAGCGTGGCCAGGCCCAGGTAGCGGCCCACGCCATGGTCGATGTGCACCACCGGCGCGCCTTCGCGCAGCTCGGTAAGGTTCTTGATCACCGCGTCGTTGGCTGCCTCGCCGCGTTTGTCGCGGCGCCGGCGCTGCATCACGCGCTGGCCGAACAAGGGGCTTTCGGCCACCAGGGCAACGGCCGGGTCGTCCAGCAGCAGACCGTCGTCGAGCGGGGCGATGGTGATCGCCAGGCGCTCGCTGCCGGTGATGAAGTCGGCCCAGCCCTCGACGGTCTGCGGGCGCAGCTTCAGGCGTTCGAGCAGCTCCAGCAGCACTTCGCGCCGGCCGGCGGACTCGGCGGTGAACAGCACGCGGCCCGGGAACTGCTCGAGGAAGTTCGACAGCGCCGCCAGCGGCTGGTTGGCCTTGGCCTCGATGGCCAGGTTGGGCAGGGCGCGTGCCGGGAAGCGCTCGCGGCCCACGCCGGCCTCGAGGTCATCGGTGCTGACCACCACGCGGGGCCACTGCTTGAGCTTGGCGAAGCAGTCCTCGACCGGCATGAACAGCTCGGCCGGCGGCAGCAGCGGGCGGCTGAGGTCGCCGCGGCGCTCTTCATAGCGCCCGCGTACGTCGCTCCAGAAGTGTTCGGCGGCCTGCTCCACGCCCGGCAGGGAGAACACCTGGGTGTCCGCCGGCAGGTAGTCGAACAGGGTAGAGGTTTCTTCGAAGAACAGCGGCAGGTAGTACTCGATGCCGGCCGGGATGATGCCGCTGGTCAGGTCCTGGAAGATCGCGCTGCGCCGGAAGTCCACATCGAAGCGCTCGCGGAAGCGGGCCTTGAAGCGGGTCACCTCGTCCTTGTGCATGGGGAACTCGCGGGCCGGCAGCAGGCGTACCGAGTCGACCTTGTCGATCGAGCGCTGGGTCTCCGGGTCGAAGGTGCGCAGTGTCTCGATCTCGTCATCGAACAGGTCGATGCGGTACGGCTGCTTGCTGCCCATGGGGAACAGGTCGATCAGCGCCCCGCGCACGGCGAACTCGCCATGCTCGTAGACCGTGTCGACGCAGCGGTAGCCGCTGGCCTCGAGGCGCGTGCGCATCTGCTCGACGTCGATCTTCTGGCCCACGTCCAGCACCAGGCTGCTGCCCAGCAAGAAGCGCGTGGGGGCCAGGCGGTGCAGGGCGGTGGTCACCGGCACCACCAGGATGCCGTGGTCCAGCTCCGGCAGCCGGTACAGGCTGGCGATGCGCTGCGAGATGATGTCCTGGTGCGGCGAGAACAGGTCGTAGGGCAGCGTTTCCCAGTCGGGGAAGGGCAGCACCGGCAGGTCCGGGGCAAAGAAGCGCAGCTCCTGCTCCAGGCGATCGGCGGCCTGGCTGTCGGCGGTCAGCAGCAAGGTGAAGCGGCCGGCACTGCTGGCGGCTTCGGCGATGGCCAGGCTCAAGGCGGCACCGGGCAGGTTGCCCCAGGTGTGTTTGCCGGCCGTGGCCGACATTTGCGGTAGGCGCAGAACTGACACGGAAGATCCGACTCCAAGCGTTGCGGCAAAGAGGTCGATTGTACCGGTGAGCGGGCGCGCTGTCAGGCTCGAAAGGGCGTGGCGACGGGGCTTGTGGCCGGCGACAGGCGCTCATTGCCCGATACGCCGCGGGGCGTCATAATGTAGCCCCTTTTTTGTTCCCCTACATGTGGAAGGTTACCGTGACTCAGAAGCCCGACCAGTGTCTTGGTGAGTGGATCGATCGTGAAGCCCTGGCTGAAGCGATGATCCCGCTTATCGGTCAGCTCTACCGCAACAACAATGTGGTGAGCTCGATCTATGGCCGCAGCCTGATCAACCGTTCGGTTATCTCGATTCTCAAGGCCCACCGCTTTGCGCGTCACCGTCAGACCGACGAAACCGAACTGTCCGTCCACGAGACATTCCCCCTGCTCAAGGCCATGAGCGAGCTGAAACTGGGCGCCGCTTCGGTTGACCTGGGCAAGCTGGCCAACAAGTTCAAGCAGGAAGGCAATGGCCGCACTGCCGAGCAGTTCGTGCGTGAAGAGCTGGCCGATGTGGTCGGTCAGCAGAACGCCTCCGCACGCAAGGGCACCGACGTCGTGCTGTACGGCTTCGGCCGTATCGGCCGCCTGCTGGCGCGGATCCTGATCGAAAAGACCGGTGGTGGCGACGGCCTGCGCCTGCGCGCCATCGTCGTGCGCAAGGGTGCCGAAAACGACCTGGTCAAGCGCGCCAGCCTGCTGCGTCGTGACTCGGTGCACGGCCCGTTCGATGGCACCATCACCATCGACGAAGCCAACAACACCATCACCGCCAACGGCAACCTGATCCAGGTGATCTACGCCAAGAGCCCGAGCGAAGTCGACTACACCCAGTACGGCATCAAGGATGCGCTGATCGTCGACAACACCGGCGTATGGCGTGACGCCGACGGCCTGGGCCAGCACCTGGCCTGCCCGGGCGCTGCCCGCGTGATCCTCACCGCACCGGGCAAGGGCGCGCTGAAGAACATCGTGCACGGCATCAACCATGGCGACATCAGCGCCGATGACAAGATCATCTCCGCTGCGTCCTGCACCACCAACGCCATCGTGCCGGTGCTCAAGGCCATCAACGACCAGTACGGCATCGTCAACGGCCACGTCGAAACCGTTCACTCGTTCACCAACGACCAGAACCTGATCGACAACTTCCACAAGGGCAGCCGTCGTGGCCGCGCCGCGCCGCTGAACATGGTCATCACCGAAACCGGTGCCGCCACCGCAGCCGCCAAGGCACTGCCAGTGCTCAAGGGCAAGCTGACCGGCAACGCGATCCGCGTTCCGACGCCAAACGTGTCGATGGCCATCCTCAACCTGAACCTTGAGAAGGCCACCAACCGCGAAGAGCTCAACGAGTACCTGCGCCAGACCGCCATGCACTCCGAGCTGCACAAGCAGATCGACTACGTGAGCTCCCAGGAAGTGGTTTCCACCGACTTCGTCGGTTCGCGCCACGCCGGTGTGGTCGACGCTGAAGCGACCATCTGCAGCGACAACCGCGTTGTCCTGTACGTCTGGTACGACAACGAGTTCGGCTACAGCTGCCAGGTGGTTCGTGTGATGGAAGACATGGCCGGTGTGAACCCGCCAGCGTTTCCACGCTGATCCGCTTGTAATGCGTTGAAAAAACGGGAACCTTCGGGTTCCCGTTTTTTTTCGCCTGGCATTGGTGTTTTTGTAATGGCCATATCGCGGGGCAAGCCCGCTCCCACGAGGTGTCCTGCGATTGGCGTGGGAGCGGACTTGCCCCGCGATAAGGTCGGCCCTGACTATCGAGACATTCAATTTGCGCGCAGCACTCTTGTCCATCCTGATGCTCCTGGCTGGCTGCGAACAGGGCCCCACCCTCGAACGCTTCGGCGGCCCGACCATGGGCAGCAGCTACAGCATCCAGTACGTGCGCCAGGCCGGCGGCCCGGCGCCGGAGCGGGTGCAGGCGGCCGTCGAAAACATCCTGCAGTCCATCGACGCGCATTACTCCACCTACCGCGGTGACTCCACCGTCAGCCGCTTCAACCAGCTGCCGGCCAACCAGTGCCTGCCCGTCGATGCCGACATGCTCGAACTGGTCACCTTCGGCCAGCATCTGGCCGAGCAGAGCCAGGGCGCCTTCGACCTCACCGTCGAGCCGCTGCTGGACCTCTGGGGTTTCGGCCCGCAAGCCCGCCAACTCAAGGTGCCCGACGCCCAGGCGCTGGCCCTGGCCCGTCAGCGGGTCGGCTACCGCCACTTGCGCATCGAGGGCGAAAACCTGTGCAAGGACGCGCCGATCGAGCTGGACTTCAACAGCATCGCCGCCGGCCATGCGGTCGACCTGATCGCCGCGCACCTGCAAAAGATGGGCATCGACAGCTTCCTCGCCGAGGCCACCGGCGAGCTCAAGGCCGTGGGCCGCAAGCCCGATGGCAGCCCCTGGCGGGTGGCCCTGGAGCTGCCCCGCGAAGATCGTCAGGTCGCCCGCCAGGTCATTGCCGTGCAAGGGCTGGCGGTGTCGACCTCGGGTGACTATCGGCAGTATTTCGAGGACAATGGCCAGCGCTTTTCGCACACCTTCGATGCCCGCCTCGGGCGCCCGGTCGAACATGACCTGGCCTCGGTGACCGTGCTTGACGCTTCGGCCTTGCTGGCCGACGGCTACTCGACCCTGTTGTTGATCCTGGGGCCGCAGCAGGGCTGGGACTTCGCCATTGCCCAAGGTATCGCCGCGGTGCTGGTGACTCGGGCCGAAGGTGGCTTCGTCTCCCGTTCCACCCCGGCGTTCGAGCGGGCGCTGAAAGGCGAATGAAAGGCAAGCCACGGATGATCGCCACCATGGATTCGGTGAAACCACATGTAGTGCAGGCAAAAGTGGCCTACGACGCGACCAAGGGTTAATGTGCGCGGCGTTCACGCTTGATTAGACTGCACCCGAATTTTCTCATGGCGCTAAGGCGACATGATCGCGCCCCGCGGCCAGCCGGCCGGCGGGCCAGTTCTGAAGGAGTACGCATGGCTGTCTACAACTACGACGTAGTGGTGTTGGGTTCCGGCCCGGCCGGAGAAGGCGCGGCAATGAACGCCGCCAAAGCAGGGCGCAAGGTGGCCATGGTCGACAGCCGTCGCCAGGTCGGCGGCAACTGCACCCACCTGGGCACCATCCCGTCCAAGGCGCTGCGTCACTCCGTGCGGCAGATCATGCAGTTCAACACCAACCCGATGTTCCGCGCCATCGGCGAACCGCGCTGGTTCTCGTTCCCCGACGTGCTCAAGAGCGCCGAGAAGGTGATCAGCAAGCAGGTCGCTTCGCGTACCGGCTACTACGCCCGTAACCGCGTCGACGTGTTCACCGGCACCGGCAGCTTCGCCGACGAGCAAACCGTCGAAGTGGTCTGCCCCAACGGTGTGGTCGAGAAGCTCAACGCCAAGCAGATCATCATCGCCACCGGCTCGCGCCCCTACCGCCCGGCCGACATCGACTTCCACCACCCGCGCGTCTACGACAGCGACACCATCCTCAGCCTCAGCCACACCCCGCGCAAGCTGATCGTCTACGGTGCCGGGGTGATCGGTTGCGAATACGCCTCGATCTTCAGCGGCCTGGGCGTGCTGGTGGAGCTGGTCGACAACCGTGGCCAACTGCTGAGCTTCCTCGATTCGGAAATCTCCCAGGCGCTGAGCTACCACTTCAGCAACAACAACATCACCGTACGCCACAACGAGGAGTACGACCGGGTCGAAGGGCTGGACAACGGGGTGATCCTGCACCTGAAGTCGGGCAAGAAGATCAAGGCCGACGCCTTGCTGTGGTGCAACGGCCGTACCGGCAACACCGACAAGCTGGGCCTGGAGAACATCGGTATCAAGGTCAACAGCCGTGGCCAGATCGAAGTCGACAAGAGCTACCGCACCAGCGTGCCGAACATCTACGGCGCCGGCGACGTGATCGGCTGGCCGAGCCTGGCCAGTGCCGCCCACGACCAGGGCCGCTCCGCCGCTGGCAGCATCGTCGACAACGGCAGCTGGCGCTTCGTCGATGACGTGCCAACCGGCATCTATACCATTCCGGAGATCAGCTCGATCGGCAAGAACGAGCAGGAGCTGACCCAGGCCAAGGTGCCGTACGAAGTGGGCAAGGCTTTCTTCAAGAGCATGGCACGCGCGCAGATCGCCGGTGAGCCGCAAGGCATGCTGAAGATCCTGTTCCACCGCGAAACCTTGGAAATCCTCGGCGTGCACTGCTTCGGCTACCAGGCTTCGGAAATCGTCCACATCGGCCAGGCGATCATGAACCAGCCGGGTGAGCAGAACAATCTGAAGTACTTCGTCAACACCACCTTCAACTACCCGACCATGGCCGAAGCCTATCGGGTAGCTGCCTACGACGGCCTGAACCGGCTTTTTTGAGCGGCTCCGGCCGGTGGCCTGAGCCGGTCGGGGAGACCGATTTCAGCCCTACCCGAGGGTGGTCTTGGCCAAACCGGGAAAGTCTGTAATCAGGCTGTCCACGCCAAAATCAGCGAGCCGGCGCATCAGTGCCGGTTCGTTGACCGTCCACACCGACACGTGCAAACCCTGGCGCTGCGCCTTGATCAGGCGCTCGGGGGTGCACAGCGTCCAGTTCAACGCCAGCATCTCGCAACCGTAGTTCTGTGCGACCTTCAGCGGGTCGAGCCAGGCGTATTCGGCCACCAGGCCGCGCTTCACGTCGGGCACCAGTTCCTGGGCGGCGCCCAGCACTTCCCGTGAGCTCGAGGTGATGGTGACCTTGTCCAGCAGGCCATGCTGCTGGGCCAGTTCGCGAATCGCCAGCACGGTGGTGGCGGCGCGGGTGCGCGAGGCGCTCTTCACTTCAAGTTGCCAATGCTCGAACGGGCATTTCTCGAACAGCTCTTCCAGGCGCGGGATGGTGCAAGGCTGCACATGGCCCGGGCCGCCCTGGCGCGCGTCGTAGGTGACCAGGTCGGCAGCCGCGTGCTCGACCACCTTGCCGCGCCGGCCAGTGGTGCGCTTGAGCGTAGGGTCGTGGATCACCATCAGTTCGTTGTCGGCCGACAGGTGCAGGTCGAGTTCACAGCGGTTCACGCCGTGGGACAGGCATTGGCGGAAGCTGGTCAGGGTGTTCTCGGGGGCTTCGCCCTTGGCGCCGCGATGGCCATAGATCAGGGTCACGTTCGTTCCTTCAAATCAGAGAGAAGATGGCTCAGGAGGCGGGGTTGTTCTGTTCCAGTGCCTGGCGCCGTTGCTGTTGCTGGCGCTGCAGGATGTAGCGCGCCAGCAGCTGGCGTTGGGCGTCGGTCATGTCGATGAATTCGGTGCCCACCTCGAAGCTGCCATCGGGGCGCGGGTCGCAATGGGTGACGCGGCCACGCAGGAGCAAACCATGGGCGCGCGGCATCAGCACCATCTTCACTTTCACCCGCGTGCCGGCGCTGATCTGTTGGCGCTGGGCGAACTCGATGCCGCCTTCGGAAATGATCACCGGCTGCGGTTGGCCGACTTCGCCGAGCAGGGTTTGCGCGACCACGGCGCTGAGCAGGTCGAGGCGTTTGTTCTGGGCGCGCAGGAAGGCGGCGAGGGTACGGTCCTTTTCGCTCAGCTGGCGCAGCAGGTGCTGCGACTCGAAGTCGGACAAGTGCAGTTCGCTGAGCAGGTTGAACAGCTCGGAATCATCCTGCAACAGTTCTGTCTCAAGGGCTTCGGCCGCGCTGAGGGGGCTGATTTGAAGTGCGATCCGATCTTCGATGCGGTAGTATTCGCGGCGATCTTCTTCGTCTAATGTCGTCATGGCGAACCCAAGGTTACGGCGGTGGTCCGAGTGTAAAGCCGCCGTAGGCGCATCGCCACAAGGACGTTCCCTTTCATCCGAACAAGCCCCGACATGTTCAGACCTCTTTTCGTATTCATTGGTACGCGTTACACCCGTGCCAAACGTCGCAATCACTTTGTCTCGTTCATTTCACTCACTTCGATGATCGGCCTCGCCCTGGGCGTGGTGGTGATGATCGTGGTGTTGTCGGTCATGAACGGCTTCGATCACGAGATGCGTACCCGCGTGCTGGGGATGATCCCCCATGCCACGCTGGAGACCGGCCAGCCGCTCGACGACTGGCAGGGCCTTGCCTCCAAAGTAAAGCAGAATCCGCAGGTGTTGGCGGTTGCGCCGTTCACCCAGATGCAGGGCCTGCTGACGCATGAAGGCAAGGTGCAGAAAGTGCTGCTCAATGGCGTGGACCCAGCGCACGAGCGTGAAGTGTCGATCATCGACAAGTTCGTGCTCGATGGCAGCCTCGACAAGCTGGCACCGGGCGAGTGGGGCATCATGATCGGCGACAAGGCCGCGCAGAAGCTCGGCGTCGGCATCGGCGACAAGCTGACCTTCGTCGCCCCCGAAGTCAGCGTCACGCCAGCGGGCATGTTCCCGCGCATGAAGCGCTTCACCGTGGTCGGCATCTTCCACGTCGGCGCCGGCGAGATCGACGGTTATCTCGGCCTCACCAACATTACCGACCTGTCGCGCCTGCACCGCTGGAAACCCGACCAGGTCCAGGGCATTCGCCTCAAGTTCGACGACCTGTTCCAGGCCCCACGTGCCGCCTGGGCCATCGCCCAGCAGCTGGGCGAACAGGAGTTCTACCCGCGTGACTGGACCCGCACCCACGGCAACCTCTACCAGGCCATCCGCATGGAGAAATCCATGATCGGCCTGTTGTTGCTGCTGATCGTGGCGGTGGCGGCGTTCAACATCATTTCCACCCTGGTGATGGTGGTCAACGACAAGCGCGGCGACATCGCCATCCTGCGTACCCTGGGCGCGACGCCGGGCCAGATCATGGCCATCTTCATGGTCCAGGGCACGGTGATCGGTGTGGTAGGTACCTTGATCGGCGCGGTCGTCGGCATCCTCGGCGCGCTCAACGTCAGTGCGGCGATCGCCGGCATCGAGACGCTGATCGGGCACAAGTTCCTCAATGCCGACGTGTACTTCATCGATTACCTGCCTTCGCAGCTCCAGGCACAGGATGTGTGGATGGTCTGCGGTGCGGCATTGGTCCTGAGTTTCTTCGCCACCCTGTACCCGGCCTGGCGTGCCTCGCGCACCCAGCCTGCAGAGGCGCTACGTTATGAGTGAGTCGCGCATGAGTGATAAAGCCGTGTTGAGTTGCCGCAACCTGGGCAAGAGCTACGACGAGGGCCCGGAGTCGGTCCAGGTGCTGTCCGGCTTGAACCTTGAGCTGCACCCGGGTGAACGGGTAGCCATTGTCGGCAGTTCGGGCTCGGGCAAGAGTACCTTGCTCAACCTGCTGGGCGGCCTCGACACCCCGACCCAGGGCAGTGTCTGGCTGGCTGGTGAAGAGCTCTCGGCCCTCGGCGAGCGTGCCCGCGGGCTGCTGCGCAACCGCGCGCTGGGCTTCGTCTACCAGTTCCACCACCTGCTGGCAGAGTTCACCGCGCTGGAGAACGCCTGCATGCCGCTGCTGATCGGCAAGACGCCGATCGCCGAGGCCCGCGAGCGTGCTGAAGCACTGCTCAAGCGCGTCGGCCTGGGCCATCGCCTGAATCACAAGCCGGCCGAATTGTCCGGCGGTGAGCGCCAGCGCGTGGCGATCGCCCGCGCCTTGGTCAACCGCCCAGGCCTGGTGATGCTCGACGAGCCGACCGGCAACCTCGACCACCACACCGCCCTGGGTATCCAGGAGCTGATGCGTGAGCTGTCCACGCAATCGCAGACCGCGTTTTTGGTGGTGACCCACGACCTCAACCTGGCGCGCCAGATGGATCGCGTGCTGAGCCTGGAAGACGGGCGCCTGGTGGCGATCTGAATCGCCTGCGCGGGGCGCCCTGAGGCGCCCCGGTTCACACTTATATTGGGTAACCCGGTTCATGTTCAGACCCTTGTCCTTGTTCATCGGTGCTCGCTACACCCGTGCCAAGCGTCGCAACCACTTCATCTCGTTCATCTCCATGACCTCGATGATCGGGCTGTCGCTGGGCGTGCTGGCAATGATCACGGTGTTGTCGGTGATGAACGGCTTTCAGCGCGAGATGAGCTCGCGCGTGCTTGGCCTGGTGCCGCATGCCGCCATCCTGGGTGTGCAGCCGCTGAATGACTGGCGCAAGGTCGCCGGCAGCGCCGAAGCCAACCCGGCGGTGATGGCCGCAGCACCCATCACCGAAATGGAAGGCATGCTGTCGTACCGGGGGGCGATGCAGCCGATCCAGGTCGCCGGTATCGACCCTGCCGAGGAAGGCAAGGTCTCCATCGTCACCCAGCACATCGTCCAGGGCAGCCTTGAGGCGTTGCAGCCGGGCGACTACGGGGTGGTCATCGGCGAGCTGACGGCCCGGCGCTTTCGCCTCAACACCGGTGACAAGCTGACCTTGATCGTCCCCGAAGTCAGCAAGGAACCGGGCGGCATCACCCCACGCATGCAGCGTCTGACCGTGGTCGGCATCTTCAAGGTGGGCGCCGAACTGGATGGCTCCCAGGCCTACATCCACATCGCCGACGCCGGCGAGATGCAGCGCTGGGCCCCGGGCCAGGTGCAGGGCGTGCGCCTCAAGCTGCATGACCTGTATGCCGCGCCGCAGGTGTCCAAGGCCATTGCCGCAGGCCTCGGTGATGCCTACCGCGCCGATGACTGGTCGCACACCCAGGGCAGCCTGTTCAGCGCCATGAAGATGGAAAAGACCATGATCGGCCTGCTGCTGATGATGATCATCGCGGTGGCGGCGTTCAACATCATTGCCACGCTGGTGATGGTGGTGAACGACAAGGGCGCGGACATCGCCATCCTGCGTACCATCGGCGCCACCCCTGCGCAGATCATGGGCACCTTCATGGTCCAGGGCAGCCTGATCGGCATCGTCGGCACCTTGCTCGGTGGTGTGCTCGGGGTGGCCCTGGCGTTGAACGTCAGCGCGGTGGTCGGTTGGCTGGAGCGGGTCAGCGGCCAGCACATCTTTACCTCCGACATCTACTTCATCAGCAGCCTGCCGTCCGAATTGCAGTGGGGCGATGTGGCGCTGATTTGCACGGCGGGGCTGGTGATGAGCTTCCTGGCGACCATCTACCCGGCGTATCGCGCCTCGCAGATCGAGCCGGCGATGGCGTTGCGCTACGAGTAAGGTTTCAGGTTGTCATCGCGGGGCAAGCCCGCTCCCACAAAAAGCAGGCTTGCGCGAGCCCTGTGGGAGCGGGCTTGCCCCGCGATGGGCTGCAAAGCAGCCCCGGTTCACGGTCTGTCAGGCAGCTCGATCACAAACCGCGTCCAGCCATCCGCGCACTCTGCCCTGATGCTTCCCCCATGCGCCTGCACGATCGAGCGGGTGATCGCCAAGCCCAACCCTGCATGCTCGCTGCTGCCTTCCTGGCGGGCCGGGTCTGCCCGATAGAAACGGTCGAACAACCGCTCCAGCAAGGCTGGCGCAATTGCCGGCCCCTGATTGGCCACCAAGATGCGCAGCCCGGGCTCCAGCGTCACGCGGATCTCGCCTGCGGCAGGGGTGAAGCGCAGGGCGTTGTCCAGCAGGTTGGACAGGGCCCGGCGCAGCATGTGCCGGTCACCTTCGGTGTGCGCCGCCCCCTCGCGCAGCAGCCGCACCTCGGCGTCTTCGGCCAGCGGCGCGTAGTACTCCAGCAATGCATCCACCTCCGCCGCCAGGTCCAGTGGCTGGCGGCTGGGCATCAGCAGGCCGTGGTCGGCCTTGGCCAGGTAGAGCATGTCGTTGACCAGCTGGGCCATCCACTGCAGCTCTTCCAGATTGCCGTGCAACGCTTCGCGGTATTCCTCGAGGCTGCGCGGGCGGGTGAGGGTGACCTGGGTGTGGGTGAGCAGGTTGGACAGCGGCGTACGCAGCTCGTGGGCGATGTCGGCAGAGAACGCCGACAGGCGCTGGAAGGCGTCATCCAGACGCTGCAGCATGGCGTTGACCGTGGCGCCCAGCTCGGCCAGCTCTTCGGGCAACTGCGCCAGCGGCAGGCGCGTGGTCAGTGAGCGGGCGTTGACGCTGGCGGCCACCTTGCCCATCTGCCGCAGCGGCTTGAGCCCGCGGCGCGCGGCCCAGGCGCCGAGCAGCGCGGTGGCCAGCGCGGACAGGCCGACGGTGAGCCAGATCAGGCGCTGCATGCTCTGCAGGAAGTGTTGGTGATGGGTGATATCGAGGAAAAGGGTTAGCTGCGGGGCGCTTGGCTGGTGGTCTGCCAGCGCGGTGCTCAGGCTGCGGTAGTCGATGCCGCTGGTATGCAGGGTCGCAAGGCCCGCGTCGCGCGGTTCGTCCGGCAGGCCGGGACGGCTGTCGAACCAGGTTGTGCCGTCGGCGCCCCGCAAACGCAGGGCCAGCTCGGACTGGTGGCTCAGTTCGTCGCGCAACAGGGGCAGGCGTGAGCGCAGCTGCTCAGGCGTGGCCACACCCTCGAGCAGGCTGCGCATCAATGACAGCCGGCCGCTGAGCAACTGCTGGTCGAGTTCGACGAAGTGCTGTTCGCTGGCGCGGCTGAACAACAGCCCGGCGCCCAGCGAGACGCTGGCGGTGCAGGCGGCGAACAGCAGGGCCAGGCGGCCGCCGAGGGACAGGCGGCGCATCAGTCCTGGCGCTCTTCGAGCACATATCCCATGCCGCGCACGGTGTGGATCAGCTTGGTGGCGTGGCTGTCGTCGATCTTCAGACGCAGGCGGCGGATGGCCACTTCGATGACATTGGTGTCGCTGTCGAAATTCATGTCCCACACCTGGGATGCGATCAGCGACTTGGGCAGCACCTCGCCCTGGCGGCGCAGCAGCAGTTCGAGCAGGGCGAACTCCTTGGCTGTCAGGTCGATGCGTTGGCCCGAGCGTTCGGCGCGGCGGCGGATCAGGTCCAGGCGCAGGTCGGCGAGCATCAGGCAGGTGTCCTGGCTGGCGCTGGCGCCGCGGCGCAGCAGGCTGCGCACGCGGGCCAGCAGCTCGGAGAAGGCGAACGGCTTGACCAGGTAATCGTCGGCGCCCAGCTCCAGGCCGTGCACGCGGTCTTCGACGGCATCGCGGGCGGTGAGGAACAGCACCGGGGTGGCCAGGCCCGCCTGGCGCACCGCCTGGAGGATCTGCCAGCCATTGCGCCCGGGCAGCATCACGTCGAGGATCAGCAGATCGTGGTCGCCGGTCAGCGCCAGGTGCTGGCCAGTGTCGCCGTCACCGGCCAGCTCGGTGTTGAAACCGGCCTCGCTCAGGCCCTGGGCCAGGTATTGGCCGGTCTTGGCCTGGTCTTCGACGATCAGTAGTTTCATGGGTGTCCACAGTTCTGAAGGGTCTCTCGGGCCCTGTGGGAGCGGGTTTACCCGCGAATGCGTCGGTGCATTCACTGCAGCATTCGCGGGTAAACCCGCTCCCACAAAGACAGTGCTCGAAATCATACGTGACGATCCGCTGCCTCGCCCAAGCTGACAAAGTTGTAATCTTCCTGTCAGCCAGCTGCCAGCCGGCGCTTTCCAAAATGGCCTCATTCTCGCTGCAGTTCCCGGAGTTAACATGAAGCACCTGTTCATCACCGCCGCCCTTGCGCTGGTCAGCCTGCCCACCTTCGCCGACGAAGCACAGCACTTTGCCTTCGGCGAGCCGGCGCCGGCAGCCAAGGCTACCCGTACTGTCGAGGTCGTGCTCAAGGACATCGCCTTCGAGCCCAAGAGCCTCAAGGTCAAGGCCGGTGAAACGGTACGTTTCGTACTGGTCAACGAAGGCCAGCTGCCCCACGAGTTCAACCTGGGTGACAAGGCCATGCATGCCGAGCACCAGAAAGAAATGGTGGCGATGCAGGGCAAGATCTTCACCGCCGGCATGAACCACGAGGGCATGGACCATGGCCAGATGGACCACGGCCAGATGAGCCAGGGCGGCCACGTGCACGGCGGCGGCAACACCGTGCTGGTGCAGCCCGGCCAGCGCGCCGAGCTGACCTGGACCTTCCGCAGCTCGGCGCCCATCGAGTTCGCCTGCAACGTACCCGGGCACTACCAGGCCGGCATGGTCGGCCCGTTGACCATCGAGTAGCTTGCGCTCCAAGGCGGGGTGTAAAACCGGTAGACTAGGGGCATTTTCGAACCTTCAGGTCAGTTTCCATGCATCCCGCTGCCGAACACTCCCCGCTGGGCAAGTCCAGCGAATACATCGCCACCTACACCCCCGAGCTGCTGTTCCCCATTCCGCGCCTGGCCAAGTGGGCCGAGCTTGGGGTCAGCGGCGACGCCCTGCCGTGGCAGGGCGTGGATTTCTGGAACTGCTTCGAGCTGTCCTGGCTGCTGCCGTCGGGCAAACCGGTGGTGGCCATCGCCGAGTTCGCCATTCCCTGCGACTCGCCGAACATCATCGAATCGAAGTCGTTCAAGCTGTACCTCAACTCGCTGAACCAGACCGTGTTCGCGTCGCTGGCCGAGCTGCAGGCCTGCCTTGAGAAAGACCTGTCCGGTGCCGCCGGCAAGCCGGTGCTGGTCAAGGTGCGCACCCTGGCCGAGGTCGAAGCGCAAGGTGTGACCGCCTTGCCGGGCCAATGCATCGATGCGCTGGATATCACCATCAGCAACTACGAACAGCCACAGCCCGAGTTGCTGCGCTGCTCCGCAGAGCGTGTGGTGGAAGAGACCGTGCACAGCCACCTGCTCAAGTCCAACTGCCCGGTGACCGGCCAGCCGGACTGGGGCAGTGTGGTGGTGGAGTACAAGGGGCGGGCGCTGGATCACGCCAGCTTGCTGACCTATCTGATCAGCTTCCGCCAGCATGCCGATTTCCATGAGCAGTGCGTGGAGCGCATCTACCTGGATTTGAAGAAGCTGCTGCAGCCGGAGCACCTGACCGTGTATGCGCGGTATGTGCGCCGGGGTGGGCTGGACATCAACCCTTACCGCAGCACGCGGGCGATCAGCCCGCAGAACCTGCGCTTGGTTCGTCAGTAAATCGGGGCCGCGCTGCGGCCCATCGCGGGCAAGCCCGCTCCCACATGTATCGCGCACCTTCACGGCCTGCGCTGTACCTGTGGGAGCGGGCTTGCCCGCGATGGGCTGCAACGCAGCCCCGATCGATTTGAGGGGTCAGATCCCCATGCTGTGCAACGAATTGACGATGCTGCGCAAGGTGGCGGTCAGGTCGGGATGGTCGGCCTCGAAGCGCTCGATGGCGAGGTTCACGCCATCCACCAGGTTGTTGTCCGGCGTGGCTTCCTCGAGTTTCAGTTGAGCCTCGATCTGCCGGGCTTCTTCATGCAGGTTGGCCAGCTCTTCTTCCGAAAGCGGCACGTTGCGGTCCAGTTGCTCGCGCAGGCTGTTGAGGCGCTCTTGCAGTTCGCGGGCAGGCATTGTTCGTTCTCCATCAATGGCTTGGCAAGGCATGGACCTCGGCGCAATGGTAAAGGTTCGTGCCTGACCTCTAGCGTAATCCACCTGCCGGTGCTTTGCATGACCCGTATCAACGCGGATGTGTCAGGGCTTCTCGCCCTTGTGTCGGCGTAGGGCGATGTCCGACAGGCAGGTGTCGAGGGACTCCAGATGGTCGATGACCGAATGCACGCCCAGGCCGAACAGCTCGAGCGTGGCCTTGCCGCGGGCACGCTCCTGCTCCTGTTGGGTCATGGCCTGCCACTGGCTTGAGGCCTGGTCGCAGGACGGGCTGCAGGCGGCCAGGCCGACGGTCCACAACCCGGCGTTCAGGCCCGACTGCAGCAGCAGCGGTTCGCCACTGATCAGCACGCAGCCGTCCAGTCGCTGGCTTTCGAGGGCCATCAGGGCGTGCCAGCAGGCATCGGGCGCCGGCCATTTGCAGCCGTTGCCGGGCAGGCCCGGCAGCCAGTCAGGGAGTACGCGGGTCAGTTGTTTGCTCGCGCTGGGGCTGACCTCGTCGAGCCAGATGCAGGGCACTTGCCGGGCGCGCAGACTGGCCAGCAAGGCCAGGGCGCCGGGGGCGGGCAGGGGGCTGCCGTTGCTGGCCTGGACCAGGCAGCCACGCAGGCCGAACAGCACGGCAGTAAAGGCGGGTGCGTCTTGCATGGCAACTTCCCTGAAATACCCTGCAGGCTATCGGGCGTTTGTTACCGTGCGATGACTGCAACAGTTGTTCACAAAATGTTGAGCAAATATATGTAAAGCTGTTTATCAGCCAGCGAGCCATTATACTGGCGCCTTGTTCGCAGCGCGCCGAGGGCCGTTGCCGCCGTGAAATCCGATGGAGAAACATCTATGCGTAGGATCGGTGCCGGAGTGATCGAGCGACTCACCCAGGCCTGTGTCTGCGCCAGCCTGTTGCTGGCGCCCGTGGCAGCCACCCAGGCGGCCACCGAGGACGACCCGTGGGAGACGGTCAACCGACCGATCTTCAAGTTCAACGATGTGCTGGATACCTACGCCCTCAAGCCCCTGGCCCAGGGTTACCAGGCCGTCACCCCGCAGTTCCTCGAAGATGGCATCCACAACATCTTCCGCAACCTGGGTGATGTGACCAACCTGGCCAACAACGTGCTGCAACTCAAGCCGCGTGCGGCGGGCATCGACACGGCTCGTTTGATCGTCAACACCACCTTCGGCCTGGGCGGCTTCTTCGATGTCGGCACCAAGATGGGCCTGCAGCGCAGCGACGAAGACTTCGGCCAGACCCTCGGTTACTGGGGCGTGCCCAGCGGCCCCTACGTGGTCATCCCGCTGCTCGGCCCAAGCACCGTGCGTGACGGCCTGGCCAAGTACCCGGACACCTACACCGAACCCTACCGCTATATCGACCACGTGCCGACGCGCAACTCGATCTTCGCGCTGGACGTGATCGATACCCGCGCCAGCCTGTTGCCTGCCGAGAAGCTGATTCAGGGTGACAAGTACATCTTCATCCGCAACGCCTACCTGCAGAACCGTGAGTTCAAGGTCAAGGACGGCGAAGTCGAAGACGACTTCTAAGCCTTGTCGATGTGAAAAAGGCGACCTTTGGGTTAATGCCAGTCAGTTAGTTGGGGCTGCTTTGCAGCCCTTCGCGGGTAAACCCGCTCCCACAGGATCGCGCAAAGTCTGAATCGAGCGCTGTACTGTGGGAGCGGGTTTACCCGCGAAGGGTCGCGCAGCGACCCCAATGGGCTTAACTGACCGGCATTAACCCTCGGGTCGCCTTTTTGCGTCTTGCGTTCAGTGCATGGCCAGGATGCGCAGGCCGAACTTCTGTTCGCCGCCTGGTTGGTCGGCAATCCACACCACTTCGGTGCTGGCATGCAGGCCCTTGAGGGCAGGGTGGTCGGAGTCGATGCGCACCTCGATGCGGTCGCCCACCTGGAAGCGCTGTGGCGCCTGCACCTGCATCCCGCTGCTGGACAGGTCCAGGCACACCGCAGCGATCACCTGGCCCTCATGCAGCAGGCTGACCTCGGTGTCGATGCGCATGCGGATGAAATCGCGTTTTTCACTGTGGCTGTCGGGCGTCAGGTGCATGCTCGGTCCTTTCCATCGGTTGCGCCGCTGTGCAGGCTGTAGCGCCGATCATACGTCCGGGCAAATTGCATCGGCAATCGCCAGTTGCTGAGCAGGCCTGCAACGTCTGCGGGGGCCTGCGGATATGCATAACAGTGTGCGAAACACAGCCCGTAATAACCACGAGTGATTACTGCGCAGCACTCGACCCTTGTGTGCTTGAAACGCCCGGCGGATGGGAGTACCGTCTGCGCCTTACAGGGCACCACTGCTATTTGCCGGGCGAGTTTTCTTGTCCTACAACTCAGAGAGTGAGTGATCACACAGTATTCCAGTAGCGTTGCGCCGGCTTGCCGACGCCCGCTACGCCAACCAAATCGGCGCCGTTCGCCCACATGCAGAAAACCAGTGCAACGCTGCTGATTATCGATGACGACGATGTGGTCCGTGCCAGCCTCGCCGCCTATCTGGAAGACAGTGGCTTCAGCGTCCTCCAGGCCGGGAACGGCCAGCAGGGCCTTCAGGTCTTCGAAGAACACCAGCCCGACCTCGTGATCTGCGATCTGCGCATGCCGCAGATGGGCGGCCTCGAACTGATCCGCCAGATCAGCGAGCGCGCGCCGCAGTTGCCGGTGATCGTGGTGTCCGGTGCCGGTGTCATGAGCGACGCGGTCGAGGCCTTGCGCCTGGGCGCCGCCGATTACCTGATCAAGCCGCTTGAAGACCTCGCCGTGCTCGAGCACTCGGTGCGCCGCGCGCTCGACCGCTCGCGCCTGGTGCTGGAGAACCAGCGCTACCGCGACAAGCTCGAAGCCGCCAACCGCGAGCTCGAGGCCAGCCTGCACCTGCTGCAGGAAGACCAGACCGCCGGGCGCCAGGTGCAGATGAACATGCTGCCCGAGAACCCTTGGGTTGCCGGCGAATACACCTTCGAGCACCAGATCATCCCGTCGCTGTACCTGTCGGGTGATTTCGCCGACTACTTCCGCGTGGATGACCGGCGCATTGCGTTCTACCTGGCAGACGTTTCCGGCCATGGCGCGTCGTCGGCGTTCGTGACCGTGCTGCTCAAGTTCATGACCACGCGTTTGCTGTTCGAATTCAAGCGCGGCAGCAAGTTGCGCGAGTTCAAGCCTTCTGAAGTGCTCAGCCACATCAACCGCGGGCTGATCAACTGCAAGCTGGGCAAGCATGTGACCATGGTCGGTGGCGTCATCGACGAGGAAACCGGCCTGCTCACCTACAGTGTCGGCGGCCATTTGCCGTTGCCGGTGCTGTACACCCCGGGTGAAGTCCGCTACCTGGAAGGCCGCGGCCTGCCGGTGGGGCTGTTCGATGAGGCCAGCTACCAGGACCTGGTGCTGGAGCTGCCACCGCAGTTCAGCCTCACGCTCATGTCCGATGGCATTCTGGACCTTTTGCCAGGGGGCACACTCAAAGATAAGGAAGCGACCTTGCCGGAAATCGTCAAGGAAGCGGGGGGTAGCCTGGAGGGGCTGCGCCAACGATTCGAATTGGCTACGCTTGGGGAGATGCCGGATGATATCGCCCTATTGGTGTTGAGCAGGAACCTTGAATGAGTACCGGTAGAATCCAGTTCGCCGAACAGAGCGGCACCTTCGTTCTGAAATTTGTCGGTGAAGTGCGCCTGACCCTGTGTTCGGCGCTGGATGCGACGATCGAGAAGATTTTCACTGCGCTGAACTTCTCGGCCATCGTCATCGACCTGACCGAAACCGAAAGCATCGACAGCACCACGCTGGGCCTGTTGGCCAAGCTGTCGATCCTGTCGCGGCAGAAAATTGGCCTGCTGCCGACCGTGGTCACCACCAACCCGGACATCTCGCGCCTGTTGCAGTCCATGGGCTTCGACCAGGTGTTCAACATCGTCGACCGCCCGGTGCCATGCCCCGAGTGCCTGACCGACCTGCCGTCGCAGGATCAGAGCGAAGACGTGGTGCGTTCCAAGGTGCTGGAGGCGCACAAGATTCTCATGGGGCTGAACGACTCCAACCGCGAGGCGTTCCACGACCTGGTGAGCGCGCTCGAGCGTTCCTGACTGATATTCATCGCGGGGCAAGCCCGCTCCCACAATTCGGCGTGGGAGCGGGCTTGCCCCGCGATTGTTTCAGCCCTGGATGAATTCGGTCGCCGCCGTGCCATCGGCATTCAGCTGATACACCCGCTCCGGCCGCCCCTGCTCATCGAAAAACACCTGCCCCAGCCCCGCGCTGTTCCACAGCCGCTCACCGGCCTTGCTGTGGCTGGGCACCCGCGGCACCACCTCCATCTCCCGACGCTTGGTGAACCAGTTGAGCGGCGAGCGCGGTGAATACAGCCAGCGGTTGAGCCGGTCGAGCACATCCAGCAGGCGCCGGGGAAACTCGTTCTTGATACCGCTGCTGGTCACCTGCCACAGGTGCGGGCTGCGTTGACGGTGGCGGATCAGCACTTCATAGACGAACGAGTAATGCACGTCGCCCGAAAGCACCACGTAATGCCCCGGCGTGCGCGAGTGGCGGAAGATGTTGAGGATCACCTGTGCCGCGCCGCGGTGGGCCATCCAGTTCTCGGCATCCACCAGCAGTGGATAGCCCAGCGCACTGAAAACCCGCTGCACGGTTTCGATCAGCTTGACCCCGAAGATCGGCGCCGGCGAGACGATCACCGCCGAAGGATGGTCGATCAGCGCCTGCTGCAGTTCGCACAGCGCTTCCCAGTCGAGCAGGCCGGACGGTTTGCCCAGGTTGCTTTCGCTGCGCCAGCGGCGGGTGCGAGTGTCCAGCACCAGCAGCGGCGGGTTGCTGGGCAGCTCATATTGCCAACCCTGGAAGCGCAGCAGCTCGCCGATCAGTTCATCCTGGCTGGCACGCTGCTGGGCAAAGCGTTGGCACTGCTCGATCAGCGGCGCGCAGGCGTCCGGGTCGTTGCCCCAACCCTGGCACAGCAGGTAGCCGAGCAGCGCGTTGCCGATGATGCGCCGCGAGAACGGGTGGCCATAGGCGGTCTGTTCCCACTGCGCCGAGAGGTTCCAGTCATCGGTGATGTCGTGGTCGTCGAAGATCATCAGACAGGGCAGGTGGGCCATGACCCGCGCCACCTGGCCCAGGCCATCGCGGAACGCTTCGATCAGCGGCAGTTCGTGGCGGTAGCGCGCCTGGCGCTGCTCGGTGAGATCCGCCGGCATGTCCAGCCGCACCAGCGCCCACGGCGTCGGCGACCACACCAGCAGGTACATGGCCATCACCTCGGCGAAAGTCACCAGGTGGTTGTCGGCATTGCTGGACGAGAAGATCGGCTTGCGCTTGCCGCCGAAGAAGCGCTCGCGCAGGGTTTCGTTGCTCTCCTGGGCCGGCAGCAGGTCGGCGCGGTGGTAGTAGCAGGCCGGGTGTCGGTAGAGCGCCGCGCCGCTGTCGACCACGGCGCCCTCCAGCGGCTCGTCGAACAGCCCGAGGCGCTCGATCAGTTCATGGATTGCCCGCAGCATGGGGCCGGCGACGTCATCGGCGTACACCTGGTCGCCGGTCATCAACAGCACGGCGGGGCGTTGTTGCGGCTGGGTGCAGGCGGCCAGCAGGCGGTCGGCGCACAGCAGGCCGTCGGCCGCCGGATGGTGCGGCTTGCGGCATGAACCGTGGAGCACCTGGTCGAGGCGCTCGCGCAGCACGAAATCTGGCCGGGTGCTGCCGGGGTAGAGCAGGTGCGGCGCCCAGTCGGCGATGCCCTGGCCGTTGATCAGCAGGTCGTATTCAAGCGCGATGTCGCAGGGCAGCGGTTTGTCGAAATGGATGTCCAGCAGGTGTACGAATGCCCGAGCGCCGACCGCGAGGGTAGTGCAGTGAAGGCTCGGGGTGATGCCCGGGTAGCCGAGGATGAATTCGGGCAGCAGCGGTTGCGAGCCGACTAGCCAGATGGCCAGGCGCTGGGGTTCGAGGCGGCGCAGTAGCGGGCCTGCAAGAACTAGGGGCAATGGGGCGCGGGAGGTCATCGACGGCTCTGGGGGCTTGCCCCGCGAAGAGGCCCTTGAATTCAAATGCTTTGCAGGGTGGCAAAACAAAACGGGCGGAAAATGCTGCGCACTTCCCGCCCGCTTGGCAAACCCGATATGTATCAGGCCTTTTCTGCCATCAGCTTCTCGAGCTTTTCCTGGTCGCGGGCGAACTGGCGGATGCCCTCGGCCAGTTTCTCGGTGGCCATGGCGTCCTCGTTCATCGCCCAGCGGAACTGGCTTTCGTTCAACTGCTGCTTGGCCTCACCGGCATTGCCCGGCTTGAGAATGCGCGGCAGCTCGCCCTGATCGTCCGACAGCTGCTGCAGCAGCTCCGGGCTGATGGTCAGGCGATCGCAGCCGGCCAGTTGCTCGATCTGGCCGATATTGCGGAAGCTCGCGCCCATCACCACGGTGTTGTAGCCGTTGGTCTTGTAGTAGTCGTAGATGCGCGTGACCGACTGCACGCCCGGGTCTTCGGCGCCTACGTAGTCCTTGCCGGTGCTTTTCTTGTACCAGTCGTAGATGCGCCCCACGAACGGCGAGATCAGGAACACCCCGGCATCGGCGCAGGCCTGGGCCTGGGCGAAGGAGAACAGCAGGGTGAGGTTGGTCTGGATGCCTTCCTTCTCGAGCTTCTCGGCGGCGCGGATGCCCTCCCAGGTGGAGGCCAGCTTGATCAGCACGCGGTCGCGGGAAATACCGGAGGCTTCGTACAGTTCGATCAGCAGGCGGGCCTTTTTCAGCAGTGCCGGCTCGTCGAACGATAGGCGCGCATCCACTTCAGTGGAGATCCGCCCAGGGATGGCTTGCAAAATGCCCGCGCCCACGGCCACCGCGAAGGTGTCGCAAGCCAGGTCGACATTGCCCTTGGCCTCGGCCTTGACCTTTTTCAGCAGGTCGGCGTAACCCGGGATGGCAGCGGCCTTGAGCAGCAGCGACGGGTTGGTGGTGGCATCGACCGGCTTGAGCCGGGTGATGGCGTCCAGGTCCCCGGTGTCGGCGACCACGGTGGTGAACTGCTTGAGTTGTTCCAGCTTGGAGGTCATGGGCGTGCTCTGTCCTGTGCAATGACTCGACATTACCCGAGCCCCGGCGGCCACTCAAGGCCCGCCGGATACGGATCGGGGCCCATCGCCGGCACGTTCGCGCCCACGCTGTCTGCGTGGGAGCGGGCTTGCCCCGCGATGGGTTGCGCAGCAGCCCCGGGCCTGATGGCCCGAGGTTGCATTAAAGGCTAAGCCTTCGATGCAAAACCCCACCCCAGGTTCCCTTACCGCCCCTGCAACAACTCCGCCGCCTGGTCCAGCACCGCCAGCGGCGTGTCGGTCTTGTGAATATCCGCCGACAGCAACTGCCGGAAGCGCCGCGCCCCCGGGAACCCCTGGCCCAGCCCGAGAATATGCCGGGTGATATGGTGCATCGCACCGCCACTTTGCATATGCGCGACGATATAAGGCCGCAACCGCTCCATCGCCTCGCTGCGGCTCACCACCGGCGCCTCGCTGCCAAACAACTGCTGGTCAACCTCGGCCAGCAGGTACGGGTTGTGGTACGCCTCGCGCCCCAGCATCACCCCATCGAAGGTCTGCAAGTGGGTGCGGCACTCTTCGAGCGTCTTGATGCCACCGTTGAGCACCAGCTCCAGGTCCGGGAAGTCCGCTTTCAACTGCGCCGCCACGTCATAGCGCAGCGGCGGGATCTCGCGGTTCTCCTTGGGCGACAGCCCTTCAAGAATGGCGATGCGCGCATGCACGGTGAAACTGCGGCAGCCAGCATCGCGCACCTGGCCCACGAAGTCGCACAGCTCGGCATAGCTGTCGCGGCCGTTGATGCCGATGCGGTGCTTGACCGTCACCGGAATACCGACCGCATCCTGCATGGCCTTGACGCAATCGCTCACCAGCGCCGGGTGGCCCATCAGGCAGGCGCCGATCATGTTGTTCTGCACCCGGTCGCTGGGGCAGCCGACGTTGAGGTTGACCTCGTCATAACCCGCCTGCTCGGCCAGCCGCGCACAGGCCGCCAGGTCGGCCGGCACGCTGCCGCCCAGTTGCAGGGCCAGTGGGTGCTCGGATTCATCGTGGCGCAGGAAGCGCTGGGCGTCGTTGTGCAACAGCGCGCCGGTGGTGACCATTTCGGTGTACAGCAGGGCGTTTTTCGACAGCAGGCGCAGGAAGAACCGGCAGTGGCGGTCTGTCCAGTCCATCATCGGCGCAACGCTGAAGCGGCGGGACGGCTCAGGACGCAGGGCAGGGGAGGTAGCGGTTGGTGATGGCATAAGGCTGGGGCACGCACTCGACGGAGCCAGGCGGCGGGCCGCTGGCAGGCGATGGAAAGGTAGATGGGCGCCAGTTTACCAAGCGCGGGGAGATTCGTCCGATCCGATCGGCGATAAGTGCTGGATGGGGGATATCGCCGGGGAAAATCCAATGACCCTATTGCCAGCAGTTAGTGAGGAAAATGTTGGCATTTTTGCAACATCCAGCCCAGCCCGCTGAACCCGCAGACCCATCCTGCAAGTCCAGCCGTGGCCCTGCCTTGTGCACAATGCGCGGCGAGCCCAGCGCTTGTTTATCCATATCGAGCCAGGACAGGTTCTCGACGTAGGTGCCGGCCAGGCGTTAGAGAGGTTCTCCTCGATGCGTAGCAGGTTCATAGCCGGGCCGGTGGTCATGGTGCCGAGGGTCTGCCTGGTGCACTTGCCAATGAAAACACGTTGCTGAAGGTAGAAGAACCGCGCCGCACGCTGGATTTCGGTGAGGGTTTCAGGGTGTGTCATCTTCTGCCATTCGAAGAGCTGCTGCGAGCTGAGCGCCTAAGCGTCCCACTGATTTGTGAAGCGTTTCTTCACGTTGATGAGTTATCTGGCTCGCATTTCCTGTTTAAGAACCGTCTTATTCATCCAGCATAGCTTCATGTCTTATGCTTTCAAAGCGTCGCCATCTTGTTAGCTGAAAAAGCTGCGCATTAAATTGTCTTGTGCCAATAAGGTTAGGTGGCATTTATAGAGCTAATCCATAGGCCAGTCCTGCAGATGACATTAACGCAAATATCCGTGCTTAACTTTCTCTTGGCCTGTTCAGTGGGTGCGAAGGCGGCAGTCGTTCAATTTCTTCCTGGGAATGAACTTAACTTCAGAACAATTGATATCCCAGCGACAATATCAGTAGCACGAGACACTCCAAATGGAACTGTCATATTTGAAAGTCCGCGCTTGGATCTTTATCCTATAAATAGCACAGTTCGATGCCTTGCCGATTGCAGGTCCGGAGTTAAAAACAACGTAGGCGACACCACTCCAGGGTCGGAGCTGTTCCCTATAGGCAACACAGGAGTTTCTTGGAGGTATTACAATCACAGAACAGAGAGTTTTACTTTGGGATACCCTGCTGTAGTTAATAGGCCCAATGAATATGGATTTAACAGAAGCTCGCTCTCAATACAGTTGGTTAAAACAGGTGATATACATGGTGGTGTCAAAATTCCAGCGGGGATCCTTGGTTACCGACAGTATGAAGAAATATATGCTTTGGGGATTAAAATAAATGGCAGCGTCATAACGCCGATGTCTTGCGAGACGCCAGATGTTCGTGTCGAAATGGGAACTGACTACAAGTTGAGTGATTTCGAATACTCTGCTGGTATCGCAAGGAAAGTGCATTTTAATATACGGCTGATAGGCTGCCCTAGTAGCATTAAAAACGTAAACTACACTTTAAAGGCAAACACTCAGCCAGTCGACACTTCCCGAGGTGTCGTTTCACTTAATGCATCTTCAACCGCCAAAGGAATAGCGCTGCAATTATTCGACACTAACGACAACCCCATACCCCTCGAAATCCCTCAGAAATTCGCCGATTACAACAGCAGTGGGGGGGACTTCCAGATCCCACTGAGCGCTAGCTACTATCGCCTACCTTCTGAATCGCTAGAAGCGGGGACGGCAAATACAGAGGTAACTTTCATTATGACCTACCTTTAATTTCCGCCCCTCGCTGGCTGGACGTCAACGCACCTACCCCGTTTGCTCGTTTCATTGAGTGAATTTGAGAACGCAGGCCCCCAACAGCAATCTGCCGTGTGCGCAACATGATGGCCATGGGCTTCATCAGCAATGACTCGCCTTGGGCACGCCTGATAGCATGCGCACCGCGCAACATCGATGGATCGCCCCCATGACACGTATGGACACCGCCAGCTCATGATCCGCTACCTCACATTCATTGCCCTGATGGCCACCGCCGGCGTTTGCCAGGCCTTGGAAATGCTGGGCCAGGACGCCGAGGAATACCTCAGGGCCTACCTCAAACCGCAACCCCGTACATCCATAGAGACTTACCTCGATGGCATCAGCAACCTGTACGGGGCACTCGGAACCATCGACTTCAGCCACCGCGATGACCAATCCAAAGCCTGTTACCGCGTTTTGAACCACCGAACTGCCCGGCCGGACGATGTACGGCAGGTCACGATGGCCAGCGAGCAAGGCCATGCGCTGTGTCAGCATCTGCTGGGCACCCTCTACGAAGCCGGTAATGGGGTGCCGCAGGACCTGTACCGCGCCCGCATGCTTTACCTGCAAGCAGCCCCCAACGACCCCTCTGCCTACGCCGAGCTGGGCCGTATGGCGCGTGACGGTATCGGCGAGCCGGTCGACTTCGTCCGGGCGCGCGCCCTCTTCAAGCAGGCCGGCCCAGGTGGTGTGGTGGGGCTGGGGGGGTTGATGGAGCAGGGCAAGGGCGGGCCGCAGGATGTGCAGGGCGCCTTGAAACTGTACATGTGGATGACCCGCAAATTCCGTGACCCTGCGTGGGTGGCCATGCGTACGCTTCTGGCCAACGGTATGTCGCTGGATGCCGCACAGGTGGAGAAGTACAACCAGCTCTGGATCAGCGGGTTCATGAGCCTTCAGAGCCTACAGGTCAGACGCGGGGCGTCGCTCAAGAACTTCAGCTACACCGAGGCGATGACGCTTAAAGTGTCGTATCGGTTCCCGGCAGAGCAGGGTCGCCCCACCGTCTCCCTTCTCGAAAGCAGCGGCGATTCGCAGCTTGATGAGGTCGTGCTGAGGGCCTTGGACAAGCTGCCGATGGATGATCCTTACATGGTGCCTGCGGGCACGCGAACGCCTGATTTCGTGGCCCCGATTATCCTTGATCCTCGCCTTTTCGGCGGTTGAGCCTCGGGTACTGGCCGGCCTGTCCAAGGGACCTGCGCCCCCTGCAGGCGCAGGCCTGGCCGGCGAACAGGCCTGCCCAGGCAACAAAGGGCTCAGTGCTTCATCCCAAGCTCCGCATCATCCATCAGCGCCTTGGCCAGCGCGCTCAGGTAATACGACGCCCACAGCAGTTGCGGCTTTTCCTCCATGATCCCGGCGATGGTCAGGTCCCGCACGCAGCCCATCAGCTCTGAGGCCTGGTCCCGCGCATGCTGGCAGGGGATACCGGGCTCGATGCAGAACAGCGGGGCGGTCATGCCTTCGCCTTGGTAGAACTTGGTTTTGCCCGCAGTGGTGCGGGGTGTGGTGTCGTCTGTGTTCATGGCTCACTCTCCCTGAAATGATCGGTGCCTGGGCGGGCCCTATCGCGGGTCAAGCCCGCTCCCACAGATGCAGGAATAACCCTGCGGGCTCGGGGTGGCGTGGGAGCGGGCTTGCCCCGCGATAGCGCCAGCCCAGGCGACACATGACCAACGGCCTAGTGGAACGCCCGGCGCT
>NZ_VZZR01000074.1:0-75401 GCF_009650555.1 Pseudomonas sp. EMN2 | reverse complement strand
GTGCCTTGAGCACGATCGTCTCGTCAACTGGTTAAGGAATGTACGCCGGGCAGTGTAATGCAAGAATCGGGCGCGGCGTAGTGCAATGCTCGGGCGGCTACAGGCTCACTGCAACTGGCGGCTCAGCCAGTCGTGGATATCGTTCAGCTCGGCCACCGCCACCTCGTGTTCCATCGGGTATTCGTGCCATTGCGCGGCCACACCCCAGGTATTGAGGTATTCGAACGCGGTGCGGCCCATCGACGGGATCACCACCGGGTCATGCACACCGTGCAGGCACAGCGCGGGCGTGCGCTGCTGGCAGGCGCTCAGTTGCTGGCTGTCGGTGAAGGTCGGGGCGTAGGTGGACAGGGCAATCACCCCGCCCAGCGCTTCCTGCCACTTTATATAGGCGGTGTGCAGCACCACGGCGCCACCCTGGGAAAAGCCCGCCAGGATGATCCGCGACAGGTTGATGCCCTTGGCCTGTTCGGCCTTGATCAGCGCGATGATCTGCGCGGCCGACTCCTCAAGCTGCGCTTCGTCGATGGCCCGCGCCGGGGTCATGGCCTTGATGTCGTACCAGCTCGGCATTTCATAGCCGCCGTTGATGGTCACCGGGCGGGTAGGGGCCTGGGGCATGACGAAGCGGGTGCTGAGCAGGCGCTCCTGGAGAAACTCGGCCACCGGTAGGAAGTCGTAACGGTCGGCCCCCAGGCCGTGCAACCAGATCACACAGGCGTCGGCGGTGTTCTGGGGTTCGAGAATCAGCGGGTTGGTCATGACTGCTCCGAAAAAGTGCGTGCGTACGTAATGAGTGCGTAAAAAGAAGGCGATGGAGGTTAATGCCAGAAAAAGATGTCGCAACTCTACAACTTTTCCTACTTGACGCCCGCTTAATCGCTTAAGCCTGCAACTGTGGTACGCCCTTTGCTATGACCTTGTCATGCGAAGGAGTGGGCCAGTCACGGTAACACCCCTCGTGTGGATATAAAGGCTGTCATAGAACAGCTCATTGCGCCAATTGACCCAAAAACAAGCCAACACGGGGTCGGATGCGCCTCATAAGGGTGCGGTGCAATTCCGGCTCGTACAACAAGAGCGATTTGGAGGTTGTTGATGAAGATGTTGAAATCCACCCTGGCAGTCCTGACCGCCGCCGCTGCACTGGGTACCCTGGGTACCGCGCACGCCGGCGCCACCCTCGACGCGGTGCAGAAGAAGGGCTTCGTCCAGTGTGGCGTGAGCGACGGTCTCCCGGGTTTCTCGGTCCCTGACGCCAAAGGCAACATCGTCGGCATCGATGCCGATGTCTGCCGCGCCGTGGCCGCCGCCGTGTTCGGCGACGCCAAGAAGGTCAAGTTCAGCCAGCTCAACGCCAAGGAGCGCTTCACCGCGCTGCAGTCCGGCGAAGTCGACGTACTGTCGCGCAACACCACCTGGACCAGCTCGCGCGATGCCGGCATGGGCCTGGTGTTCGCCGGCGTCACCTACTACGACGGCATCGGCTTCCTGGTGAACAAGAAGCTCGGCGTTTCCAGCGCCAAGGAGCTCGACGGCGCCACCATCTGCATCCAGGCTGGTACCACCACCGAGCTGAACGTCTCCGACTACTTCCGCGCCAACGGCCTGAAGTACACCCCGATCACCTTCGACACCTCCGACGAGAGCGCCAAGTCGCTGGAGTCGGGCCGTTGCGACGTGCTGACCTCCGACAAGTCGCAGCTCTACGCACAGCGCTCCAAGCTGGCCGCGCCGACCGACTACGTGGTACTGCCGGAAACCATCTCCAAGGAGCCTCTGGGCCCGGTGGTGCGTAAAGGCGACGAAGAGTGGTTCAGCATCGTCAAGTGGACCCTGTTCGCCATGCTCAATGCCGAAGAGATGGGCATTACCTCGAAGAACGTCGAGGCCGAAGCCAAGGCCACCAAGAACCCCGACGTCGCCCGCATGCTCGGCGCCGACGGCGAGTACGGCAAGGACCTGAAGCTGCCCAAGGACTGGGTGGTACAGATCGTCAAGCAGGTCGGCAACTACGGTGAAGTGTTCGAGAAGAACCTGGGCAAGGAAACCCCGCTGCAGATCGACCGCGGCTTGAACGCCCTGTGGAACAACGGCGGCATCCAGTACGCACCGCCAGTGCGCTGATGCCTGCACCCTGCGGCGGCATCCAGCCGCCGCAGGTCGTTCGACTCCCTTCTTTTCGGGGCACTTCATGCAAAATCAAATCGGCGCACGGAAAGGGTTTTCCCTTAGCGATCCACGTGTGCGCGCGTGGCTGTTCCAGATCGTCACGGTGGTCTTCGTGGCCGGCCTGGGCTGGTACCTGTTCCACAATACCCAGACCAACCTGCAGCACCGGGGCATCACCTCGGGCTTCGACTTCCTCGAGCGCAGTGCCGGCTTCGGCATTGCCCAGCACCTGATCCCCTATGTGGAATCGGACAGCTATGCCCGGGTGTTCGTCATCGGCCTGCTCAACACCCTGCTGGTGACCTTCATCGGCATCATCCTGGCGACGCTGCTGGGCTTCATCATCGGCGTGGCACGGCTGTCGCAGAACTGGATGATCAACAAGCTGGCGACGGTATACGTGGAGACCTTCCGCAACATCCCGCCGCTGCTGCAAATCCTGTTCTGGTACTTCGCGGTGTTCCTCACCCTTCCGGGGCCGCGGGGCAGCATCAATATCGACGACACCTTCTTCATCAGCAACCGTGGCCTGAACATGCCCGGTGCCTCGATGGCCGAGGGCTTCTGGCCGTTCGTGGCGGCGCTGGTGCTGGCAATCGTCGCCATCGTGCTGATGGTGCGCCATGCCAACAAGCGCTTCGACGAGACCGGCCAGCCGTTCCACAAGTTCTGGGTCGGCCTGCTGCTGTTCATCGGCATCCCTGGCGTCTGTGCGCTGCTGTTCGGCAGCCCGGTGCACTGGGAAGTGCCGCAGCTCAAGGGCTTCAACTTCGTCGGTGGCTGGGTGCTGATCCCCGAGCTGCTGGCGTTGACCCTGGCGCTGACCATCTATACCGCAGCGTTCATCGCTGAAATCGTGCGCTCCGGCATTCGCTCGGTCAGCCATGGCCAGACCGAAGCGGCCCGCTCGCTCGGCCTGCGCGAAGGCCCGACGCTGCGCAAGGTGATCATCCCCCAGGCGCTGCGGGTGATCATTCCGCCGCTGACCAGCCAGTACCTGAACCTGGCGAAGAACTCGTCGCTGGCCGCCGGTATCGGCTACCCGGAGATGGTCTCGCTGTTCGCCGGTACCGTGCTCAACCAGACCGGCCAGGCCATCGAGGTGATCGCCATCACCATGAGCGTCTATCTCGCCATCAGCATCAGCATTTCGCTGCTGATGAACTGGTACAACAAGCGCATTGCGCTGATCGAACGGTGAGGGTACTTCCGTGACAGCTCATGTTTTCAAACCTGACATGCCGCCACCGGTGAAGACCATCGGCGTGCTCGCCTGGATGCGGGCCAACCTGTTCTCCAGCTGGCTGAACACCCTGCTGACGCTGTTCGCCCTGTACCTGGTGTGGCTGATCGTGCCGCCCTTGCTGCAATGGGCGTTCATCGATGCCAACTGGGTCGGCACCACCCGTGCCGACTGCACCAAGGACGGCGCCTGCTGGGTGTTCATCCAGCAGCGTTTCGGCCAGTTCATGTATGGCTACTACCCCAGCGAGCTGCGCTGGCGCGTCGACCTGACCGTCTGGCTCGCGGTGCTCGGCGCCGCGCCGTTGTTCATCAAGCGCTTCCCACGCAAGGCCGTGTATGGGCTGGGCTTCCTGGTGCTGTACCCGGTGCTGGCCTACACCCTGCTGCATGGCGGTTACCTGGGCCTGGCCAACGTACCCACCAACCAGTGGGGCGGCCTGATGCTCACCCTGGTGATCGCCACGGTCGGCATCGTCGGTGCGCTGCCGCTGGGTATCCTGCTGGCCCTGGGGCGCCGTTCGAACATGCCGGCGGTGAAGGTGGTCTGTGTCACCTTCATCGAGTTCTGGCGCGGCGTGCCGCTGATCACCGTGCTGTTCATGTCCTCGGTGATGCTGCCGCTGTTCCTGCCCGAGGGCATGAGCTTCGACAAGCTGCTGCGGGCGATGATCGGCGTGATCCTGTTCCAGTCGGCGTACATCGCCGAGGTGGTGCGCGGTGGCTTGCAGGCCATCCCCAAGGGCCAGTACGAAGCGGCCGCGGCCATGGGCCTGGGCTACTGGCGGGCGATGGGCCTGGTGATCCTGCCCCAGGCGCTCAAGCTGGTGATCCCCGGCATCGTCAACACCTTCATTGCCCTGTTCAAGGACACAAGCCTGGTGATCATCATCGGCCTGTTCGACCTGCTCAACAGCGTCAAGCAGGCGGCTGCCGACCCTGCCTGGCTGGGCATGGCGACCGAAGGCTACGTGTTCGCCGCCCTGGTGTTCTGGATTTTCTGTTTCGGTATGTCCCGCTACTCCATGCATCTGGAGCGCAAGCTGGACACTGGCCACAAGCGTTAGGAGTTTCGAAATGAGTGAAGCGATCAAGCAGCCTGCCGGCCCCGAAGGCATCATCCAGATGCAGGGCGTGAACAAGTGGTACGGCCAGTTCCATGTGCTCAAGGACATCAACCTGAACGTGCGCCAGGGTGAGCGCATCGTGTTGTGTGGGCCGTCCGGCTCGGGCAAGTCGACCACCATCCGCTGCCTCAACCGCCTGGAAGAGCACCAGCAGGGGCGCATCGTCGTCGACGGTGTGGAGCTGACCAACGACCTCAAGCAGATCGAGGCGATCCGCCGCGAGGTGGGCATGGTGTTCCAGCACTTCAACCTGTTCCCGCACCTGAGCATCCTCGAGAACTGCACCCTGGCGCCCATGTGGGTGCGCAAGATGCCGCGGCGCAAGGCCGAGGAAATCGCCATGCACTTCCTGGAACGCGTGCGTATTCCAGAGCAGGCGCACAAGTACCCGGGGCAGTTGTCCGGTGGTCAGCAGCAGCGCGTGGCGATTGCCCGGGCGCTGTGCATGAAGCCGAAGATCATGCTGTTCGACGAACCGACTTCGGCGCTCGACCCGGAGATGGTGAAGGAGGTGCTCGACACCATGGTCAGCCTGGCCGAGGACGGCATGACCATGCTCTGCGTGACCCACGAGATGGGCTTTGCCCGCACCGTGGCGAACCGGGTGATCTTCATGGACAAGGGCGAGATCGTCGAGCAGGCGTCGCCGGACGAGTTCTTCGACCGGCCGCGCAGTGACCGGACCAAGTTGTTCCTGAGCCAGATCCTGCATTGATGGCAAAAGGGCTGCTCTGCAGCCCTTTTTGGAGAGGCTGACACGGTCACCTGTAGGAGCGGCCTTGTGTCGCGATGGGCCGCGTAGCGGCCCCGGGGATATGTGTTGCGAAGCTGAAAACCTGGGGCCGCTTGCGCGCCCCATCGCGACACAAGGCCGCTCCTACAGGGCGGTCCGTGTAGTCTCAGTTCTCTTCTTTTGCGGCCACCGGCGCAGGCGGCGGCCGCAGCCCCACCTCGGCGATCAGCTTCAACTGCTGACCATTGCGCACCACTTCGATGGTGATCTTTTCGGTAGGCTTGATCCGCGCCACCTGGTTCATCGACTTGCGGCCATCGCCGGCCGGCTCGCCGTTGATGCTGAGGATCACATCCCCCAACTGCAGCCCCGCACGTGCCGCCGGGCCATCGCGGAAAATCCCCGCCACGACGATGCCCGGGCGCCCCTGCATGCCGAACGATTCGGCCAGCTCCTGGCTCAGCGGCTGCACTTCGATGCCCAGCCAGCCACGGATCACCTGGCCGTGCTCGACGATCGATTTCATCACCTCCAGTGCCAGCTTGACCGGAATGGCGAAGCCGATGCCTTGCGAGCCGCCGGACTTGGAGAAGATCGCCGTGTTGATGCCCACCAGGTTGCCGTTGGCATCGACCAGCGCGCCGCCGGAGTTGCCCGGGTTGATCGCCGCGTCGGTCTGGATGAAGTCTTCGTAGTTGTTCAGGCCCAGCTGGTTGCGGCCGGTGGCGCTGATGATGCCCATGGTCACCGTCTGGCCGACGCCGAAGGGGTTGCCGATGGCCAGGGTGACGTCGCCGATGTGGATGTTGTCGGAACGGCCGATGGTGATCGCCGGCAGGTTCTTGAGGTCGATCTTCAGCACCGCGAGGTCGGTTTCCGGGTCACTGCCGATGACCCGGGCCAGGGTTTCGCGGCCATCCTTGAGCGCCACGACGATCTGGTCGGCACCGCTGGTGACGTGGTTGTTGGTCAGCAGGTAGCCCTCGGGGCTCATGATCACCGCCGAACCCAGGCTCGATTCCCAGCGCCGCTGCTTGGGCAGGTTGTCGCCGAAGAAGCGCCGGAATTGCGGGTCTTCGAACAGCGGGTGGGCGCTCTTGTTGACCACCTTGGTGGTGTACAGGTTGACCACCGCCGGAGCGGCCAGAGTCACGGCATCGGCATAGGAGACCGGGCCCTGCATGATCCGGGTGGTCTGCGGGGCCTGCTGCAGGTTGACGTCCTGGCTGGGCAGGCCGACCCATTGCGGGAAGCGCTGGATGACCAGCATGGCGATCAATACGCCGGTGAGCAGGGGCCAGCCGAAATAACGCAGAGCCTTGAGCATGAATCAATCCTGGGAGTAGGGCGGGGGCCACATCGGTGCGGCCCAGGGTGCGAGCGCGCGCGATCATACACGTGAAAAAGTCGATCGGCGACGGCTGCCTCATCGCGGGGCAAGCCCGCTCCCACGCCAGATATCGAAGGCGTGGGAGCGGGCTTGCCCCGCGATGGGAGAGTCCCCCAAGCACTTGTCACCGGTTTCCCCTGCGCCGGTGACGGCCCATAATGGCGGCCATTATAGGGCTTCGTGCCCTGGTGCAACGTCGATTTCGAGGAGATTTTTCATGGCCGTCGCCCTCAATACCCTGGTCGAGGAAGCCGAGCGCTACCTGGCCAGTGCAAAAATCCAGGATTACTGCCCCAACGGCCTGCAGGTCGAAGGCCGCCCGCAGGTCAGCCGTATCGTTACCGGGGTCACCGCCAGTCAGGCACTGCTCGATGCCGCCGTCGAGGCCGAGGCCGACCTGGTGCTGGTTCACCACGGTTATTTCTGGAAGGGTGAGAATCCTTGCATCACCGGCATGAAGCAGCGCCGCCTGAAGACCCTGCTCAAGCACGACATCAGCCTGTTGGCCTACCACCTGCCGCTGGACTTGCACCCGGAAGTGGGCAACAACGTGCAGTTGGCGCGCCAGCTCGACATCACCGTCGAAGGCCCGCTGGACCCGAACAACCCCAAGGTAGTGGGCCTGGTCGGTTCGTTGGCCGAGCCGCTGTCGGCGCGTGATTTCGCCCGCCGGGTGCAGGAAGTCATGGGCCGTGAACCGCTGGTGATCGAGGGCGAGCAGATGATCCGCCGGGTGGGGTGGTGTACTGGGGGCGGGCAAGGCTATATCGACACCGCGATTGCAGCAGGTGTCGACCTGTTCATCAGCGGCGAGGCGTCGGAGCAGACTTTCCACAGTGCCCGCGAGAACGGCATCAGCTTCATTGCCGCCGGGCACCATGCCACCGAGCGTTATGGCGTGCAGGCGTTGGGGGATTACCTGGCGCGGAGGTTTGCCCTGGAGCACCTGTTCATCGATTGCCCGAACCCGATCTGATGGCCCTTTCGCGGGGCAAGCCCGCTCCCACGCCAGCACCAGACGGCGTGGGAGCGGGCTTGCCCCGCGATGCTTTTTGGCCCAAACCCCCAGTCATATCGTTAGATTGTTTCGATCTAGGCGGCCTCCTAAATAGAATCAGGCGCTGTGATAAAGTGGCTCGCTCGAACACGGCCCGCAGGCCGTCCATAAGATCGTTTTTCGTGAGTAGCCATGGTCGACAATCTGACGCACTTGAAACAGCTGGAGGCGGAGAGCATCCATATCATCCGCGAGGTGGCCGCCGAGTTCGACAACCCGGTGATGCTGTACTCGATCGGCAAGGATTCCGCGGTCATGCTGCACCTGGCGCGCAAGGCCTTCTTCCCGGGCAAGCTGCCGTTCCCGGTGATGCACGTCGACACCCAGTGGAAGTTCCAGGAGATGTACAGCTTCCGCGACAAGATGGTCGAGGAGATGGGCCTGGAGCTGATCACCCACGTCAACCCCGAGGGTGTGGCGCAGGGCATCAACCCGTTCACCCATGGCAGCTCCAAGCACACCGACATCATGAAGACCCAGGGCCTGAAACAGGCGTTGGACAAGCATGGTTTCGACGCCGCCTTCGGTGGCGCGCGCCGCGACGAAGAGAAGTCCCGCGCGAAAGAGCGCGTGTACTCGTTCCGCGACAGCAAGCACCGCTGGGACCCGAAGAACCAGCGCCCGGAGCTGTGGAACATCTACAACGGCAAGGTCAACAAGGGCGAGTCGATCCGTGTGTTCCCGCTGTCCAACTGGACCGAGCTGGACATCTGGCAGTACATCTACCTCGAAGGCATCCCGATCGTGCCGCTGTACTTCGCTGCCGAGCGTGAAGTGATCGAGAAGAACGGCACCCTGATCATGATCGACGACGAACGCATCCTCGAGCACCTTTCCGAGGAAGAGAAGGCGCGCATCGTCAAGAAGAAAGTGCGTTTCCGTACCCTGGGCTGCTACCCGTTGACGGGCGCGGTCGAGTCCGAAGCCGAAACGCTGACCGACATCATCCAGGAAATGCTTCTGACGCGGACTTCCGAGCGTCAGGGCCGGGTCATCGACCACGATGGCGCAGGCTCCATGGAAGACAAGAAACGTCAGGGCTACTTCTAATTTTCAGGGTTACTCCATGTCGCACCAATCCGATTTGATCAGCGAAGACATCCTCGCTTATCTGGCTCAGCACGAGCGCAAAGAACTGCTGCGTTTCCTCACCTGCGGCAACGTGGACGACGGCAAGAGCACCCTGATCGGGCGCCTGCTGCACGACTCCAAGATGATCTACGAAGACCACCTCGAGGCCATCACCCGCGACTCGAAGAAATCCGGCACCACTGGCGAGGAAGTCGACCTGGCGCTGCTGGTGGACGGCCTGCAGGCCGAGCGCGAGCAGGGCATCACCATCGATGTCGCCTACCGCTACTTCTCCACCGCCAAGCGCAAGTTCATCATCGCCGACACCCCGGGCCACGAGCAGTACACCCGCAACATGGCCACCGGCGCCTCGACCTGCGACCTGGCGATCATCCTGGTCGATGCCCGCTACGGCGTGCAAACCCAGACCCGCCGGCACAGCTACATCGCTTCGTTGCTGGGCATCAAGCACATCGTCGTCGCGGTCAACAAGATGGACCTCAAGGGCTTCGACGAGCAGGTCTTCGAGTCGATCAAGGCCGACTACCTGAAGTTCGCCGAGAGCATCAACCTCAAGCCATCGAGCCTGCACTTCGTGCCGATGTCGGCGCTCAAGGGCGACAACGTGGTCAACCGCAGCGAGCAGTCGCCGTGGTACACCGGCCCGGTGCTGATGGAGATCCTCGAGTCCGTCGAGATCGCCGCCGACCGCAATGTCACCGACCTGCGCTTCCCGGTGCAGTACGTCAACCGCCCGAACCTGAACTTCCGCGGCTTTGCCGGCACCATCGCCGGTGGCGTGGTGCACAAGGGCGACGAGATCGTCGTGCTGCCGTCGGGCAAGAGCAGCCGGGTCAAGTCCATCGTCACCTTCGAAGGTGAGCTGGAGAACGCCGGCCCTGGCCAGGCAGTGACCCTGACCATGGAAGACGAGATCGACATCTCCCGTGGCGACCTGCTGGTGCATGCCGACAACGTGCCGCAGGTGACCGACCAGTTCGACGCCATGCTGGTGTGGATGGCCGAGGAGCCGATGCTCCCGGGCAAGAAATACGACATCAAGCGCGCCACCAGCTACGTGCCGGGCTCGATTGCCAGCATCACCCACAAGGTCGATGTGAACACCCTCGAGCAGGGCGCCGCCAGCGCGCTGCAACTGAACGAGATCGGTCGCGTCAAGGTCGCCCTGGACAGCGCCATCGCTCTGGACGGTTACGACAGCAACCGCACCACCGGTGCGTTCATCGTCATCGACCGCCTGACCAACGGCACCGTCGGCGCCGGCATGATCATCGCGCCGCCGGTACTGCCCCACGGCAGCGCCGGCCAGCATGGCAAGCTGGCCCACGTGGCTACCGAAGAGCGCGCCCTGCGCTTTGGCCAGCAACCGGCCACCGTGCTGTTCAGCGGCCTCTCCGGCGCTGGCAAGAGCACCCTGGCCTATGCGGTCGAGCGCAAGCTGTTCGACATGGGCCGTGCGGTCTACGTGCTCGATGGCCAGAACCTGCGCCACGACCTGAACAAGGGCCTGCCGCAGGACCGCGCCGGCCGCACCGAGAACTGGCGCCGCGCCGCCCATGTGGCGCGCCAGTTCAACGAAGCCGGCCTGCTGACCCTGGCTGCTTTCGTTGCCCCGGACGCCGAAGGCCGCGAACAGGCCAAGGCGCTGATCGGCAAGGAGCGCCTGGTGACCGTTTACGTCCAGGCCTCGCCGCTGGCCTGCCGCGAGCGTGACCCGCAGGGGCTGTACGCTGCCGGTGGCGACAACATTCCGGGCGAGAGCTTCCCGTACGACGTGCCGCTGGATGCGGACCTGGTGATCGACACCCAGTCGGTCAGCGTCGATGAAGGCGTGAAGCTGGTGCTGGATGTGCTGCGTCAGCGTGGGGCGATCTGATCCGTCGTCGTACATGAAAAAACCCGCTTCGGCGGGTTTTTTCTTTTGTGGGCGGTATGCCTGTGGGAGCGGGTTTTGAGTTCGGCGCGGTACTGTGGGAGCGGGCTTGCCCCGCGATCATGGACGCAGTCCATGCCATGCGAAGCGGTTGCCTGGGCTGGCTTTATCGCGGGGCAAGCCCGCTCCCACGCTTTAGCTAAATATGCTTTTCCGAAACGGGGATGACTCTGCGTTCCTTCACCGCCTTGTAGGAAAAACTCGAATAGATCTCCTTCACCCCCGGCAATCGCTGCAGCACCTCCCGGGTGAATTCCCCGAACGACTCCAGATCGCGCGCCAGGATCTCCAGCAAAAAGTCATAGCGCCCTGAGATGTTGTGGCAGGCGACGATCTCGGGGATCTCCATCAGCCGCCGCTCGAACGCCAGGGCCATCTCCTTGGTGTGCGAGTCCATCATGATGCTGACGAAGGCGGTGACGCCGAAGCCCAGCGCCTTGGGCGAGAGAGTGGCCTGGTAGCCGGTGATGTAGCCGTTGTCCTCCAGCAACTTGACCCGTCGCCAGCACGGCGAGGTGGTCAGGGCGACCTGGTCGGCAAGTTCGGAGACGGTCAGGCGCGCGTTGTCCTGCAGGGCGGCGAGCAGGGCGCGGTCGGTGCGGTCGAGGGTCGAAGGCATGATTTGCCCTCCTGGTTAACCATTTATTGTTTTTATTCCAATACTGGCCCGATTGCGTGGGCAACTTTGGAAAAATTGCAGCAGCTCGGTGGCATAAGCTTATAACAAACCACACGAGGCTGTTGCCATGCGCGACTCCAAAAACAACACCGGTTTTTCCACGCGGGCCATCCATTACGGCTATGACCCGCTGTCCCATGGCGGCGCCCTGGTGCCGCCGGTCTATCAGACCGCCACTTTCGCTTTTCCGACCGTCGAATACGGCGCTGCCTGCTTTGCCGGCGAGGAGGGTGGGCACTTCTACAGCCGCATCTCCAACCCGACCCTGGCCTTGCTGGAGCAGCGCATGGCGTCGCTCGAAGGCGGCGAGGCCGGGCTGGCACTGGCTTCGGGCATGGGCGCCATCACCTCCACCTTGTGGACCCTGCTACGCCCGGGGGATGAGCTGATCGTCGGCCGCACCCTGTATGGCTGCACCTTTGCCTACCTGCACCACGGCATCGGTGAGTTCGGTGTGAAGATCCAGCATGTCGACCTCAACGACCCGCAGGCGCTCAAAGCCGCGATCACCGCGAAAACCCGGATGATCTACTTCGAAACCCCGGCCAACCCCAACATGCAGCTGGTGGATATCGCCGCTGTGGCCGAGGCGGTGCGTGGCCACGACATCAGCATCGTGGTCGACAATACTTACTGCACGCCTTATCTGCAGCGCCCTCTGGAGCTGGGCGCCGACCTGGTGGTGCACTCGGCGACCAAATACCTGTCCGGCCACGGCGACATCACCGCCGGCCTGGTGGTCGGGCGCAAGGCGTTGGTCGACCGCATTCGCCTGCAAGGGCTCAAGGACATGACCGGCGCGGTGCTGTCGCCCCACGACGCCTCGCTGCTGATGCGTGGCATGAAGACCCTGGCCCTGCGCCTGGACCGCCATTGCGCCAACGCGCAGCGGTTGGCCGAGCACCTTGCCCGTCAGCCACAGGTCGAGCTGATCCATTATCCAGGCCTGCCGTCGTTCCCTCAGTACGCCTTGGCGCAACGGCAGATGCGCCTGCCGGGCGGGATGATCGCCTTCGAGCTCAAGGGCGGCATCGAGGCCGGGCGCCGGTTCATGAATGCCTTGCAGCTGTTCAGCCGGGCGGTGAGCCTGGGTGATGCCGAATCGCTGGCCCAGCACCCGGCGAGCATGACCCACTCCAGCTACACGCCCGAGGAGCGGGCGCATCATGGTATTTCCGAGGGGCTGGTGCGGTTGTCGGTGGGGCTCGAAGACATCGACGACTTGCTGGCCGATATCGACCAGGCCCTGAAGGCCTGTGCCTGAACTGCCACGGAAGAGGCTTGCGCGATGGTAGCGATGATGAACCCGAACGCGCCGTTTACGGCCCACGATGCCGCGTTGGACAGCGACCCGGCGGAAACCGCCGAATGGTGCCAGGCCCTGGAATCCAGCCTGGCCCATTGCGGCCCGGCGCGGGCGCGCTACCTGCTGCAGCGCCTGCAGGCCCACGCCTTGGAGCTGGGCCTTGAGCGCGAGGCCCAGGCGTTTTCCGCCTACCGCAATACCTTGCCAGTGGAGCAGCAGGGGGCCTACCCCGGCGACCTGGAGCTGGACGAGCGGATCACCGGGATCCTGCGCTGGAACGCCCTGGCCATGGTGGTGCGGGCCAACCATGCCTATGGCGAGCTGGGCGGGCATATCGCCAGCTACGCCTCGGCGGCGGAGATCTTCGAGGTCGGTTTCCAGCACTTCTTCCGCGGCGAAAGCGGCGGCGAGGGGCGCACGGGCGACCTGGTGTTCTTCCAGCCGCACTCGGCGCCGGGCATTTACGCCCGGGCGTTTCTCGAAGGGCGTTTGAGCGAACAGCAACTGGCCAACTACCGCCAGGAGGTCGCGGGCAATGGCCTGTGCTCTTATCCACACCCCTGGCTGATGCCCGATTTCTGGCAATTCCCCACCGGCTCCATGGGCATCGGCCCGCTCAGTGCGATCTACCAGGCGCGCTTCATGCGCTACCTGCAGCATCGTGGCCTGCTGGATACCTCGGCGCGGCATGTGTGGGGCGTATTCGGCGACGGCGAGATGGACGAGCCGGAGTCTGTCGCCGGTCTGACCCTGGCCGCCCGTGAAGGGCTGGACAACCTGACCTTCATCGTCAACTGCAACCTGCAGCGCCTGGATGGCCCGGTGCGTGGCAACGGCCAGATCGTCCAGGAGCTGGAAGCGTTGTTCAGCGGTGCCGGCTGGAATGTGATCAAGGTGCTGTGGGGCTCGGAGTGGGACGCGCTGTTCGCCCGCGACCACGAGCACGCGTTGCTGCGCCAGCTGGCGGCGACACCCGATGGCCAGTTCCAGAACCTGGGCGCCAAGGATGGCAGCTATAACCTCGAGCATTTCTTCAACCAGGACCCGGCCTTACAGCGCCTGGTGGCGCACATGAGCAGTGAGGAGATCAATGCCCTCAAGCGCGGTGGCCATGACTTTCGCAAGCTGCACGCGGCCTATGCCGCGGCCAAGGCGTGCAAGGGGCGGCCAACGGTGATCCTGGCCAAGACCAAGAAAGGCTACGGCATGAGCAGCGCCGGTGAGTCACGGATGACCGCGCACCAGGCCAAGAAGCTGGATGTGCAGGCGCTGTTGGCATTTCGCGATCGTTTCCATCTGCCGCTGTCGGACGAGGCGGTGGAGCAACTGCGCTTCTATCGTCCGGCCGAGGACAGCCCGGAGATGGTCTACCTGCGCCAGCGCCGGGAGGCCCTTGGCGGCCCCCTGCCGGTGCGCCGCAGCGACTGTGCCAGGCTGCCACTGCCGGCGCTCGATGCGTTCGCGGGTTTCGCCCTGCAGGCCGACGGCAAGGAAATGTCCACCACCATGGCCGCCGTGCGCCTGCTCGGCCACTGGCTCAAGGCACCGGGGCTGGGGCCGCGTGTGGTGCCGATCGTCGCCGATGAGGCGCGAACCTTCGGCATGGCCAGCCTGTTCCGCCAGATCGGTATCTACTCACCGGCGGGGCAGCGCTACGAGCCTGAGGATGCCGGCTCGCTGTTGACGTACAAGGAGGCGCGCGACGGCCAGTTGCTGGAAGAGGGCATCACCGAGGCCGGGGCGATCTCGTCCTGGGTCGCGGCCGCCACTTCCTATGCGGTGCACGGCGAGCCGATGCTGCCGGTGTACATCTATTACTCGATGTTCGGCTTCCAGCGTGTCGGCGACCTGATCTGGGCCGCCGCCGACCAGCGCGCCCGTGGCCTGTTGCTGGGCGCCACTGCCGGGCGCACCACGCTCGGCGGGGAGGGGTTGCAGCACCAGGATGGTTCGAGCCTGGTCATGGCTGCGATGGTGCCCAACTGCCGGGCCTGGGATCCGTGCTTCGCCGGGGAGCTGGCGGTGATCCTCGACCATGCCGCACGGCGCATGCTGGTGGAGCACTGCGACGAGTTCCACTACGTGGCGGTCATGAACGAAAACTATCCACAGCCGTCGCTGCCGCCGGGCATGCACGGCGATGTGTTGCGTGGCATGTACCTGCACGCACGCCAGCAAGCATTGACGCCGCGTGCTCAGGTACGGCTGCTGGGTTCGGGGGCGATCCTGCGTGAGGTGATCGCTGCCAGTGAACTGTTGGCGACCGAATGGCAGGTCGACAGCGAGGTGTTCAGTGTTACCAGCTTCAGTGAGCTGGCTCGGGATGCCAGGGATCAGCGTCGGGCGGCAATAGCTGGAGATGCAGAGGACAGCCATGTTCGGCGCTGCCTGGCGGATGACGCGCCTGTGGTCGCTGCCAGTGATTACGTGCGCGCCTGGCCGCAACTGATCGCCGAGTATGTCGATGCGCCTTACATCACCCTGGGCACCGATGGCTTCGGCCGCAGCGATAACCGTCAGCACCTGCGGCGGTTCTTCGAGGTGGATCGGTTTGCGGTGGTGATGGCGGCGTTGTATGGGCTGGTGCGGCAAGGAAGGTTGCCGCGGGAAGTATTGGGGCAGGCCAGGGCGCGGTACGCGATCGTAGATGATGAGGCGGCCTGGTACCGCTGAGGTTAGCCGGTGCCGTCCAGATTGCGGGGCAAGCCCGCTCCCACGCCATACCCTGTCTGCGTGGGAGCGGGCTTGCCCCGCGATGGTGACTGCGACGCCCACAAAAAAGGCCTCTTTCGAGGCCTTCTTCATTTCATCCGATCAACGCTTCAAGCCGTAGCTCTCATCCAGCATGCCCGGCGAATTAGGTGCCTTGGGCGCATAGTCACGCGGCACTTCGGCGGTGTCTTTCGGTGGCGTGAGGCGGTCACGTGGTGCTTGCGCCGCTTCCGAGTGCAGGGCAGCCAGCAGGCGCTGGCGGGTCAGCTCGTCCAGGGCCAGGCGGTTGGCGCCGTCGGCCAGGTGGTCCTGCACGTCCTGGTAGCTTTGCGTGAGCTTCTGCACCAGCGAGGCGGTGCTGTTGAAGTGGGTGACCACTTCGTTCTGATAGGTGTCGAAACGCTGTTGGATGTCATCCAGCTGGCGTTGGGTATTGCTGGGCGCCGCATTGGGCAGCAGGCGGGCCAGCGCGAAACCTGCAACGACACCGATGACCAGGGCCAGGGTCGGCAGCAACCAAACAAGGAGCGAGTGTTCCACGAGTCCTTCCTCTATAAACGGCTTTGCTTTACGTTAACGGCTCAGACCTGCGCTGTATACCGCGAGCAATCGCAAATCAGAACAGAATTCCTTTGCTAGACGAGTCGACCCTCCCCGAGGTCACGGAGTAGTGCCTTGCTTATCCGCGAAACACCCTTGTTCATCGATGGCCCGTGCGGCCAGTTGGAAGCCTTGTACCTGGACGTGGCCGATGCCCGTGGCGCGGTGCTGATCTGCCACCCCAACCCGGTCCAGGGCGGCACCATGCTCAACAAGGTGGTCTCGACCCTGCAACGTACCGCCCGGGACGCCGGCTACGTCACCCTGCGTTTCAACTACCGCGGCGTCGGCCAGAGCGCCGGCAGCCATGACATGGGCGCTGGTGAAGTGGCCGACGCCCAGGCTGCCGCGGCCTGGCTACGCGAGCAGCACCCGCAACTGCCGTTGGTGCTGATGGGCTTCTCCTTCGGTGGCTTCGTCGCCGCCAGCCTGGCCGGGCGCCTGGAAGCCGACGGCATCGCGCTGCAGCAGCTGTTCATGATCGCCCCGGCGGTGATGCGCCTGAGCGAGCAGTTCCCGATGCCTGAGCGGGTCACCTTGACTGTGGTGCAGCCGGACACCGACGAAGTGGTCGAGCCGCAGCTGGTCTACGATTGGTCCGCCGCCCTGTCGCGTCCCCATGAGCTGCTGAAAGTGGCAGAATGCGGACACTTCTTCCATGGCAAGCTGACCGATCTGAAGGATCTGCTGCTGCCGCGCCTTTCGAACTGAGCAAGCCTGAACAAGCGAACACCCATGACTACGCGCATCCTCACCGGTATCACCACCACCGGCACCCCGCACCTGGGCAACTACGCCGGCGCCATCCGCCCGGCGATCCTCGCCTCCCAGCAGCCCGGTGCCGACTCGTTCTATTTCCTGGCTGACTACCACGCCCTGATCAAGTGCGACGACCCGCTGCGCATCCAGCGTTCGCGCCTTGAGATCGCGGCCACCTGGCTGGCCGGCGGCCTGGACCCGGACAAGGTGACCTTCTACCGTCAGTCCGACATCCCCGAGATCCCCGAGCTGACCTGGCTTTTGACCTGCGTTGCCGCCAAGGGCCTGCTCAACCGCGCCCACGCCTACAAGGCGTCGGTGGACAAGAACGTCGAAAACGGTGAAGACCCGGACGCCGGCGTGACCATGGGCCTGTTCAGCTACCCGGTGCTGATGGCTGCCGACATCCTGATGTTCAACGCGCACAAAGTGCCGGTTGGCCGCGACCAGATCCAGCACGTGGAGATGGCCCGCGACATCGGCCAGCGTTTCAACCACCTGTTCGGCCAGGGCAAGGACTTCTTCGCCTTGCCGGAGGCGGTGATCGAGGAAAGCGTGGCCACCTTGCCGGGCCTGGACGGGCGCAAGATGTCCAAGAGCTACGACAACACCATCCCGCTGTTCACCAGCGCCAAGGACATGAAGGACGCGATCTCGCGCATCGTCACCGACTCGCGCGCCCCGGGTGAAGCCAAGGACCCGGACAATTCGCACCTGTTCACCCTGTTCCAGGCCTTCTCGACGCCGGCGCAATGCGCCGAATTCCGTGAAGAGCTGCTGCAGGGTCTGGGCTGGGGCGAGGCCAAGCAGCGCCTGTTCCAGCTGCTTGACGGCCAGCTGGCCGAGAAGCGCGATCACTATCACCAGTTGATCTCGCGCCCGTCGGACCTGGAAGACATCCTGCTGGCCGGTGCCGCCAAGGCGCGCAAGAGCGCCACGCCGTTCCTCGAGCAGCTGCGCGAGGCGGTGGGCCTGCGTTCGTTTCGCACCAGCGTGCAGGCCAACACCGAAGTGAAGAAAAAGGCCGCCAAGAGCGCGCGCTTCGTCAGCTTCCGCGACGAAGACGGCAGCTTCCGCTTCCGCCTGCTGGCCGCCGACGGCGAGCAACTGCTGCTGTCGCGCCGCTTTGCCGATGGCAAGAGCGCAGGTGCGGTGAGCAAGCAGCTGCAGCAAGGTGGCGAGGCCGATGTGCGGGTTGAAGGCCTGGGCTTTGCGCTGTGGCTGGAGGGTGAGCAGGTGGCCGAGGGGCCGCAGTTCGACAGCGCCGAGGCCCGCGACGCGGCGGTCCAGAGCCTGCGCGAAGCGCTGCAACCTGCCCAGGAGTAAGGGGTTTCGTGGGAGCGGCGGTGCGCCGATGCGACTTGCCCCGCGATCTGCGTTGGAGCATGCAACCAAGCGTTGTTTGCCGACGCCATCGCGGGGCAAGCCCGCTCCCACGAGGTTGAGTCCTGCGCGCATTGGTCGCATGTATCATTGCCATTAAGCGGGCCGGTCGCTACAGTGACGGCCCGTTTTTTGTTGCCTCGCTAACGAATTATGACTCCCTTAGAACGCTATCAAGCCGATCTGAAACGCCCCGACTTCTTCCATGACGCGGCGCAGGAAACTGCGGTGCGTCACCTGCAGCGTCTGTACGACGACCTGGTACAGGCGCAGAACAACAAGCCGGGCATGTTCGGCAAGCTGTTCGGCAAGAAGGAGCAGACTCCGGTCAAGGGCCTGTACTTCTGGGGTGGGGTAGGGCGAGGCAAGACCTACCTGGTCGACACCTTCTACGAGGCGCTGCCGTTCAAGCAGAAGATGCGCACGCACTTCCACCGCTTCATGAAGCGCGTGCACGAGGAGATGAAAACCCTCAAGGGCGAGAAGAACCCGCTGACCATTATCGCCAAGCGCTTCAGTGATGAAGCCCGGGTGATCTGCTTCGACGAATTCTTCGTCTCCGACATCACCGATGCGATGATCCTCGGCACCTTGATGGAAGAGCTGTTCAAGAACGGCGTGTCGCTGGTGGCCACCTCCAACATCGTGCCGGACGGCCTGTACAAGGACGGCCTGCAGCGTGCGCGCTTCCTGCCGGCCATCGCCATGATCAAGCAATACACCGATGTGGTGAACGTCGACAGCGGCGTGGACTATCGTCTGCGCCATCTGGAACAGGCCGAGCTGTTCCACTACCCGCTCAACGATGCCGCCCACCAGAGCCTGCGCGCAAGCTTCAAGGCACTGACGCCGGAGTGCACCCAGGCGGTCGAGAATGACGTGCTGATGATCGAGAACCGCCCGATCACCGCCCTGCGTACCTGCGACGACGTGGCCTGGTTCGACTTCCGCGCCCTGTGCGACGGCCCGCGCAGCCAGAACGACTACATCGAGCTGGGCAAGATCTTCCATGCCGTGCTGCTGAGCAACGTCGAGCAGATGGGCGTGGCGACCGACGACATCGCCCGGCGCTTCATCAACATGGTCGACGAGTTTTACGACCGTAACGTGAAGCTGATCATCTCGGCTGAGGTGGAGCTGAAAGACCTGTATACCGGCGGGCGCCTGAGCTTCGAGTTCCAGCGTACGTTGAGCCGCCTGCTTGAGATGCAGTCCCACGAGTTCCTGGCGCGGGCGCACAAGCCCTAAACAAGGCGGCAAAGCATCGCGGGGCAAGCCCGCTCCCACGACTGGAGTCAGTCCAGATCGTGGGAGCGGGCTTGCCCCGCGATGCGTTTCAGGCTTCCTGCATGAACTGCTGGCGATACTGGTTAGGCGACAGTTCGGTGTGCTGGCGGAACAAGCGCGCGAAGAAGCTCGCGTCGTCGTACCCCACCTCATAGCTGATGGTCTTGATGCTCTTGCGCGAGCTCGACAGCAAGCCCTTGGCGGTCTCGATGCGCAGGCGCTGCAGGTAGTGCAGCGGCTTGTCACCGGTGGCGCTCTGGAAGCGGCGCATGAAGTTGCGGATGCTCATGCCGTGGTTGCGGGCCACGTCCTCGAAGCGGAACTTGTCGGCGAAGTGCTCTTCGAGCCAGTGCTGGATCTGCAGGATGATCAGGTCCTGGTGCAGTTTCTGCCCCCCAAAGCCCATGCGCCCGGGCGTGTAGCTGCGCTGCACTTCGTAGAGGATGTCGCGGGCCACTGCACGGGCCACGTTGGCGCCGCAGAAACGCTCGATCAGGTAGATGTACAGGTCGCAGGCCGAGGTGGTGCCGCCGGCACAGTAGAGGTTGTCGGCGTCGGTCAGGTGCTTGTCCTGGTTCAGCCGCACCTTGGGGAAGCGCTCCTCGAAGCTGCCGAAGAAGCGCCAGTAGGTGGTCGCCTCCTTGCCGTCCAGCAGCCCGGACTCGGCCAGCCAGAACACGCCGCTGGCCTCGGCACACAGCACGGCGCCGCGGGCGTGCTGCGCACGCAGCCAGGGCAAGACCTGCGGGTAGCGTTGCAGCAGGTTGTCGAAATCGTCCCAGAAGGCCGGGAGGATGATCACATCGGCATCGTTCAGGCCGCTGTCGACCGGCAGTTGCACATTGCTGAAACTGTCCACGGGCAGGCCGTCCGGGCTCACCAGGGCGATCTCGAACATCGGCTGCAGGCCGAGGCCCAGTTGCTTGCTGTAGCGCAGGCTGGCCAGGTGGAAGAAGTCCTTGGCCTGCATCAGTGTCGAAGCGAACACTTTATCAATGGCCAGGATGCTGACGCGCCGCAGCGACGCGGGGGGTTGGGTAAACATCATTGTCATTGTTCTTATAGGGTAGAGTGGTCAATCACCGGCTGGATCGTCTTATTTTTTGGCGATTGTGTCTACCCCGCATTACCTATCGCGGGGCCTGCTCAAGGCGCCGGGTTCGGCTGCTCCTGATGGATTGCCTCGATCGCCGCCAGCAGTTCATCGCCCAGGTTCAGGCCCTGGCTATCAATGTTGCTCTGCAACTGCTCAAGGGTGGTCGCACCGATGATGTTGCTGGTCACGAAGGGCTGGCGGGTGACGAACGCCAGGGCCATCTGCGCCGGATCCAGGCCGTGGTCGCGGGCCAGCTGCACATAACGGCTGCACGCCGCCACGGTCTGCGGATTGGAGTAGCGGGCAAAGCGGCTGAACAGGGTCAATCGGGCGCTTTCCGGACGGGCGCCGTCTTCGTACTTGCCCGAGAGCATGCCGAAGGCCAGCGGCGAGTAGGCCAGCAGGCCGCACTGTTCACGGATCGCCACCTCCGCCAGGCCCACTTCGAAGCTGCGGTTGAGCAGGTTGTAGGGGTTCTGGATCGACACCGCCCGCGGCCAGCCGCGGGCCTCGGCCAGTTGCAGGAACTTCATGGTGCCCCACGGGGTTTCGTTGGACAGGCCGATATGGCGGATCTTGCCGGCGCTCACCTGCTCGTCGAGCACTTCGAGGGTTTCTTCGAGCGGGGTGAACATGTCGTTGGGCAGGTGCTGGTAGCCCAGCTTGCCGAAGAAGTTGGTGCTGCGTTCGGGCCAGTGCAGTTGGTACAGGTCGATGCGGTCGGTCTGCAGGCGCGCAAGGCTTGCATCGAGCGCGGCAACGATGTGCTGGCGGTTGTGCTTGAGCTGGCCGTCGCGGATGTGGCTGATGCCGTTGCCGGGGCCGGCGACCTTGCTGGCCAGCAGCCAGTCGTCGCGGTCGCCATGCCTGGCGAACCAGTTGCCGATGATGCGTTCGGTGGCCGCATAGGTTTCCGGGCGCGGCGGCACCGGGTACATCTCGGCGGTGTCGATGAAGTTGATGCCGGCGGCCTTGGCCAGCTTGATCTGGGCGAAGGCGTCATCCTGGGTGTTCTGCTCGCCCCAGGTCATGGTGCCCAGGCACAGGGCGCTGACGTTGAGGTCGGTACGACCGAGCTTGCGGTATTCCATCGAAGGGACGCTCCAGGCAAAGAAGCCCATAAAAGCAGGTTGAAATTTTTCGCGCAATCTGGATAATTCTGCAGCTCTTCGCGTGGCGGAAGTGATGCACCATCACGAATGAAGAACCTTTGTCGAACATTGGCGTGCCCGACCCGAGCCCCCAAAAGCGTCAGCGTTCGGCTGCGCGTTTGCCCTTGGCAAGCTGTGCACTATCCAGTAAGATTCGCCGTCTATTTTTCGCTGGGCGGCCTCTGAGGCTTTAGAGAATGAAAACTTTTACTGCTAAACCGGAAACAGTAAAGCGCGAGTGGTTCGTAGTCGACGCCGCTGGTCAGACCCTGGGTCGTCTGGCTACCGAAATCGCTAGCCGCCTGCGTGGCAAGCACAAGCCAGAATACACCCCTCACGTTGACACCGGCGACTACATCGTCGTTATCAACGCCGAGCAGGTTCGTGTGACTGGTGCCAAGTCTTCCGACAAGATGTACTACTCCCACTCCGGCTTCCCGGGCGGTATCAAGGAAATCAACTTCGAGAAGTTGATCGCCAAGGCCCCTGAGCGTGTCATCGAAACCGCGGTCAAAGGCATGCTGCCGAAGAACCCGCTGGGTCGCGACATGTACCGCAAGCTGAAAGTGTACGCGGGTGCTGCTCACCCTCACACTGCTCAGCAGCCTCAAGAACTGAAGATCTAACGGGATAGTTCATTATGTCGGCGACTCAAAACTACGGCACTGGCCGTCGCAAGACCGCAACCGCTCGCGTTTTCCTGCGTCCTGGTACCGGTAACATCTCCATCAACAACCGTTCCCTGGACGTGTTCTTCGGCCGCGAAACCGCTCGCATGGTTGTTCGCCAGCCGCTGGAACTGACCGAGACCGTTGAGAAGTTCGACATCTACGTCACCGTTTCCGGTGGTGGTGTCAGCGGTCAGGCCGGTGCAATCCGCCACGGTATCACCCGCGCCCTGATGGAATACGACGAAACCCTGCGTGGCGCTCTGCGTCGTGCTGGCTACGTCACCCGCGACGCTCGTGAAGTCGAGCGTAAGAAAGTGGGTCTGCGTAAAGCGCGTAAGCGTCCTCAGTACTCCAAGCGTTAATTTCGCTTCGGCAGTCGAAGAAGCCCGGTTCCTTTGGAACCGGGCTTTTTTTATGGCTTGAACTAACCTGTCAGCAGTCGGTGGGCACTTGTCGTATAGACACAGATCAAGCAAAGCGAGGGTTGTAGCCCGACGAGCGGGTAATCACCTTGTCAGTGTGTGGATTTGTTTCTTACCATGGCGGCCAATTTTTAGTGCCACAGACGTACCTAAGTAGATGCCTGTTCAAACAGGCCAAGCAAGCTGATGGGAGAGGACTGAATGAGCAATGACGGCGTCAACGCAGGCCGGCGCCGCTTCCTCGTAGCCGCGACATCCGTGGTCGGGGCAGCGGGGGCAGTGGGGGCTGCGGTACCGTTCGTGGGGTCATGGTTTCCCAGTGCCAAGGCGAAAGCTGCAGGGGCACCGGTGAAGGTCAATATCGCCAAGGTCGAACCAGGCCAGCAAATGGTGGCTGAATGGCGTGGTCAGCCCGTGTTCATCGTGCGCCGAACGGACGAAATCCTCGGCAACCTGAAAAAGCTCACTGCCGAGCTCTCCGATCCTGAATCCAAGGCATCGGTGCAGCCCACCTACGTCGATCCGCAGAATCGCTCGATCAAGCCCGAAATCCTCATTCTGGTCGGCTTGTGCACCCACCTGGGGTGCTCGCCTACGTTCCGTCCCGAAGTCGCCCCGGCCGACCTTGGGCCGAAGTGGGTCGGTGGCTATTTCTGCCCTTGCCACGGTTCGCACTACGACCTGGCGGGTCGTGTCTACAAAGCCCAGCCGGCGCCTCTGAACCTGCCAGTGCCACCGCACTCGTACGAGTCGGACGACCTTGTCGTCATCGGCATCGATCAGGAGAAAGCATGATGAGCAAGTTCATGGAGTGGATCGATGCGCGCTTCCCCGCCACGAAGATGTGGGAAGACCATCTGAGCAAGTATTACGCGCCCAAGAACTTCAACTTCCTGTACTTCTTCGGCTCGCTGGCGCTGCTGGTGCTGGTCAACCAGATCGTTACCGGCGTATGGCTGACCATGAGTTTCACCCCCTCGGCGGAAGAGGCCTTCGCCTCAGTCGAGTACATCATGCGTGACGTCGAGTACGGCTGGATCCTGCGCTACCTGCACTCCACCGGCGCCTCGGCGTTCTTCATCGTTGTCTACCTGCACATGTTCCGCGGCCTGCTCTACGGCTCCTACCAGAAGCCGCGCGAGCTGGTCTGGCTGTTCGGCATGCTGATCTACCTGGCGCTGATGGCTGAGGCCTTCATGGGCTACCTGCTGCCATGGGGTCAGATGTCGTACTGGGGCGCCCAGGTGATCATTTCGCTGTTTGGCGCGATTCCGGTGATCGGTGGCGACCTGACCCAGTGGATCCGTGGTGACTACCTGATCTCGGGCATCACCCTGAACCGCTTCTTCGCCTTGCATGTGGTGGCCTTGCCGATCGTGATTCTCGGCCTGGTCGTGCTGCACATTCTGGCCTTGCACGAAGTGGGTTCGAACAACCCTGATGGTGTGGACATCAAGAAGAAAAAGGATGAGAACGGTATCCCGCTGGACGGCATTCCATTCCACCCGTACTACACCGTCAAGGATATCGTCGGCGTGGTGGTGTTCCTCTTCGTTTTCTGCGCCGTGGTGTTCTTCTTCCCGGAAATGGGTGGTTACTTCCTGGAGAAACCGAACTTCGAGCAGGCAAACGCCTTCAAGACCCCTGAGCATATCGCCCCGGTGTGGTACTTCACGCCGTTCTACGCGATCTTGCGTGCGGTGCCCGACAAGCTGTTCGGGGTGATCGCCATGGGCGCTGCGATCGCTGTGCTGTTCGTGTTGCCCTGGCTTGACCGCAGCCCGGTGCGCTCCATGCGCTACAAGGGTTGGCTGAGCAAGGTCTGGCTGCTGGTGTTCTGCGTGGCCTTCGTCATCCTCGGTGTGCTGGGCGTACTGGCACCGACCCCGGGGCGTACCTTGCTGTCGCAGGTGTGTACGGTGCTGTACTTCGCCTACTTCCTGCTGATGCCGTTCTACACAAGGCTCGAGAAGACCAAACCGGTTCCGGAAAGGGTGACTGGCTGATGAAAAAGTTGATTGCAGTATGCTTGCTGGCACTGATGCCTGGCCTTTCGTTTGCCGCCGAGCACAGCCTGGAGCTGGACAAGGTCGATGTCGACCTCACTGACAAAGCCGCCCTGCAGGACGGTGCGCGGACCTTCGCCAACTATTGCATGGGCTGCCACAGCGCCAAGTTCCAGCGCTATGAGCGGGTGGCCGACGACCTGGGGATCCCGCACGAGCTGATGCTCGAGAACTTGGTGTTCACCGGTGCCAAGATCGGTGACCACATGAAGATCGGCATGCAGCCAAACGATGCCAAGACCTGGTTCGGCGCGGCGCCTCCCGACCTCACCCTGGTTGCCCGGGTGCGTGGCAATGACTGGCTGTACACCTACCTGCGCAGCTTCTACGAGGACCCTGCGCGGCCGTACCGGGTGAACAACAAGGTCTTCCCCAATGTGGGGATGCCCAACGTGCTGGTCGGCCTGCAGGGTAATCAGGTGATCGGCTGCAAGCAGGTGCAGACCGTGGTCGATGGCAAGAAGCAGTTCGACCCGCTCACCGGCAGCCCGCTGACCCATGAAGCGTGCGACCAGCTGACCGTCGAGGAGAAATCCGGTACCCTGACGCCCGAGCAGTTCGACGAGAAGGTCAAGAACCTGGTGACCTTCCTGGCCTATTCGGCCAACCCGGTCAAACTGGAAAGCCAGCGCATCGGTACCTACGTGTTGCTGTACCTGGCTTTCTTCTTCGTGTTCGCCTACTTGCTCAAGCGCGAATACTGGAAGGACGTGCACTGATCACGCAGTAGTTTCTGGTTGTTGAACGCGCCCGGGGCGCCCTGGCAGAAATGCCAGGACGCCCCGGGCGCGTTTTCATTTACAGTTTTACAAGCATCCCGTGCGAGGAGGCGCTACATGGGCGCAACCAACAGGTTAGCCTGCTATTCCGACCCCGCTGATCATTACTCTCATCGGGTACGCCTGGTGCTCGCCGAGAAAGGCATCGCCGTGCAGATCATCGACGTCGATGCCAAACGCCTGCCGCCCAAGCTGGTCGAAGTGAATCCTTATGGCAGCCTGCCGACACTGGTCGATCGTGACCTGGCGCTGTATGAGTCGACCGTGGTGATGGAGTATCTCGACGAGCGTTATCCTCATCCGCCCTTGATGCCGGTATACCCGGTGGCGCGTGGCAACAGTCGATTGCTGATGCACCGTATCCAGCGCGACTGGTGTGCCCTGGCCGATACCGTGCTCGACCCGCGCAGCAGTGAGGCGGCACGCACCCAGGCGCGCAAGGAACTGCGTGAGAGCCTGACCGGCGTAGCGCCGCTGTTTGGCGAGATGCCCTGTTTCATGAGCGAGGAGCAAAGCCTCGTCGACTGTTGTCTATTGCCCATGCTCTGGCGTTTGCCGGTGATGGGTATTGAATTGCCACGGCAGGCCAAGCCGCTGCTGGATTACATGGAGCGACAGTTCGCCCGCGAGCCTTTCCAGGCGAGCCTGTCTGCTGCCGAACGTGAAATGCGCAAGGTTTAAGAGGAACCGTTGATGAACTCCAGTCGCCCCTATCTGGTTCGTGCGCTGTACGAGTGGATCGTCGACAACGATTGCACGCCCCATATGCTGGTCAATGCCGAGTATCCGGCGGTCCAGGTGCCTCAGGGTTTTGCCAGTGACGGCCAGATCGTCCTGAATATTTCGCCCAGTGCTGTGCGCAACTTGCACATGGACAACGATGCGGTGAGCTTCGACGGGCGCTTTGGTGGTGTATCCCACACGCTCTTTGTGCCGGCCGGCGCGATCCTGGGCATCTATGCTCGTGAAAACGGTCAGGGCATGGTCTTTGAGCTGGACCCGCCGCTCGACGATGAAGACGACCTGCACGATGAGGGTGTCGAGCCGGATGACGATGGCCCGCCGGAAGGGGGGAGTCAGCCTCCACGCCCCAGCGGCCGACCCAGCCTCAAGGTGGTCAAGTAACAAAAAAAGGCGATCCTTGTGGATCGCCTTTTTTGTACCAGATCGCGGGGCAAGCCCGCTCCCACGCCGAGTACAAATTGCGTGGGAGCGGGCTTGCCCCGCGATGGCGTGGATAGGGTGTAAACCTATTTCAGGACAAGATATGGCGCTTGCGCTTACAGGTCCTTGATGCTCTGCACCTGGTCCTTGTTGACACGGTTCTGCTTGCCATCGAGTTGCTTGAACTCGTAGAAGCCGGAATCACGATCGAAGTGCGGGGTGTCGAGGGTCTGCAGTTCGCGGCCGTCGTTGAGGGTGATCACGCTCGGCGAGGAGCAGCCGGCCAGGGTGGCGAAGGTGCCAATCAGCAGGGCGGGCAGCAGGTACTTCTTCATGGGGTACTTCCTGGATCGGGGTTGAAAGGCGAGGGCGCGGGTTTCGCCCTCGCGGGGGGGATCAGTCGATGTATTCGAACAGTTTGACGATCTTCTGCACGCCCGAGACGCCCTGCACCACGTTGGTGGCAGCGTTGGCCTCTTGCTGGGTGACCAGGCCGAGCAGATAGACGATACCGTTCTCGGTGATCACCTTGATGCGCGAGCCGGGGACGCTGGCGTCCGTCAGCATCTGGGTCTTGATCTTGGTGGTGAGCCAGGCATCGTTGTTACGCGCCAGGATCGAGGAAGGCTGGATCACCTGCAGTTCGTTGTGGACCTTCTTGACCCGCTGGACCTGGCCGGCGGTCTGCTCGGCCAGCGACTTGAGGTCGGCGCGCGGCGTCTGGCCGGCCAGCAGGACAACGCCGTTGTAGCTGCTGACGACGATATGCGAGCCCTGGTCCAGGTCTGGATTGGCCTTGGCGATGTTGACCGAAACCTTGGTCTCGATCAGCGAGTCATCGATCTTGCTGCCGATGGTGCGGGTGCCGCGGTCATCCTCGATGGGCGAGTTGCGCGCCGAGGTCAGTACCGAGCTGCAGCCTGTAATGCTCAGGCACAGGGTGAGGGCCATCAGGCCGAGGTGCTTGGGGATCATTCTTCACTCCCGAACAGTTGGCTGTCGATCAGGTCGCACAGACAGTGGATCGCCAGCAGGTGGACTTCCTGGATGCGTGCGGTGACGGTCGAGGGTACGCGGATCTCCACGTCCTCGGGCAGCAGCAGCGAGGCCATGCCGCCGCCATCGCGACCGGTCAAGGCTACGACAATCATTTCGCGGTCATGTGCGGCCTGGATCGCCTGGATCACGTTGGCCGAGTTGCCGCTGGTGGAGATCGCCAGCAAGACGTCGCCGGGCTGGCCCAGGGCGCGAATCTGCTTGGAGAACACCTCGTTGTAGCTGTAGTCGTTGGCAATCGAGGTGAGTGTCGAGCTGTCGGTGGTCAGGGCAATGGCCGGCAGGCTCGGGCGCTCGCGCTCGAAGCGGTTGAGCAGCTCCGACGAGAAATGCTGGGCGTCGCCGGCCGAGCCGCCGTTGCCGCAGGCGAGCATCTTGCCGTCGCTGAGCAGGGCGTTGACCATGACCAGGCTGGCCTGCTCGATGTGAGGTGCCAGGATGTCCATTGCCTGTTGCTTGGTGTCGATGCTGGCCTGGAACAGCCGGCGAATTCGGGATTGCATGTCCATCTGGTGACCTTAAATGGGGCGGTGGCCGGCGCGGCGCGCGCCAGGGATCCGCCCGCGAAACATAGAGCGAAAAATTCGGTACAGGTTCAGCACTCGAAGGCGTTTTTCAGCCAAAGAAGCGGTTCCCCGGCATGGCCTTGGCCCTGCAGGGCGACAACGTCGAAGCGGCAGGGTTGAGCGGCCCAGCGGGGTTCATCGAGCAGGAATAAGTTGGCGGCCAGCGCCAGTCGCTTCTGCTTGCGCCCGTCAATACTGCCGAGCGCGCCGCCGAAGTCCGCGTGTAGCCGGTAGCGGACTTCGACGAATACTACTGTATCGGCATCGAGCATGACCAGATCGAGCTCACCGCCCTTGCATCGCCAGTTGCGCGTCAGTAGCTGCAGACCTTGCCCTCGGAGGTAGTCGAGGGCTTGGTCTTCGGCGGCCTGGCCTGCGTGGCTGGGCGATGCGCCGGGCATCAGCGCGGCGTGTCCGGCAGGCGTTTGACCTGGCCGCCGGAGAACTCGGCCCATGGCAGCTGACGTTCGATACGTTGAGCCGGGTTCATGCTCAGGCTGCCAGACAGGCCTTCGACGCGGTTGTCCGGCAGTGCCTTGAGCTGGCTCAGGCGTGGCGCCAGGCTGTAGGCGTCGACGCCCATGGCGTACAGGCGGCCGAGGCTGCCGGCCGCTTGCGGCCACTGCTGCACCACCTGCTGGCGCAGGCTGTTGGTGGTGTCGAGCAGCCACGGCGTTTCGCAGAAGCGGATGCCGTTCATGTCGTTGTACTGGTTGATGTCGCCGCTGGCGCTGTACAGGTTGGACGTGGCGTACACCGGCACGTCACCGGCGTACTGGAAGTTCAGCGTCGGCTTGATCTGCTGGGCCTGTTGCGGGGTGGCGGCAAGGAAGATGAAGTCGATGTCCTGGCGGCGCGACGGCTGGGCGGCGATGTCGCTGCCGACCGTGCTTTGCAGGCTCTTGGCGCGGCCTTCGCTCTGGCGCAGCTGGAACAGGTCGGCGATCTGTTGGGCGAGGGCTACTGGCTGAGCGATGCGCTCGGCGGCCAGCAGGGTGCCGCCATTGCTTTCCCAGTCCTTGCGGAAGGCTGCCAGGACGCGGTCGCCCCATTCGCCGCGGGGTACCAGCGCTACCGCACGGACCTTGCCGTCGGCACGGGCGCGGCGGGCGACTTCACGGGCCTCGTCCTCGGCCGCAAGGCCGAACTGGAACAGTTGAGGCGGGGCCGATTGGCCAGCATCGGCGTAGTTCAGGGCCAGGGTGGTGATGGGCAGTTGCGGGTAGGCCGCGAGCTTTTTCACCAGTGGTTTTTCCAGCGGGCCTACGACCAGTTGCACGCCGGCGGCCTGGGCCTGGCGGTAGAAGTCATCGAGCGAGGTGATGCGCGAGCTGTCGAACACCTGCACGGCAGGGGCTGGCTGGCCGCCTTGCTGGGCCTGGAAGTGTGCGGCCATGAAACCGTCGCGCAGGGCGCGGGCGACGCCTGCCAGTGGCCCTTCCTGGGGCAGCAGCAGGGCGATCTTGGTCAGTGGCTGGCTGGCCAGCTCCTTGAGCTTGACCAGGGCGACCGGCAGTTGCTTGGCGGCCGGATGGTCGGGGTGTTGGCCTTTCCAGGTGTCGATCGCGGCCTGTTGCTGCTCCAGGGTGCCTGCGCGCTTCACGGCCAGGGCCAGGCTGGTCCAGCCGGCGAGCGTTTCGTTGCTGGCCGGTTGTTGCAGTTGTTCGGCTGGCAGCGAGGCAACCAGCGCCCAGATGGCGTCATTGTTGGCGCTTGCCGCCTGGCCGCTGAGCAGTGGTGTCAGCAGCACTCGCTGCTGTGCGGCGGCCAGGGCCTGGCCGTCGGCCTCGAGGGCGGCGGCGTGAACGCTGTAGGTGCGCGCCTGCTGTTGTTCCGGCAGTTCGTCGACGCGTTGCAGGCTTGGGTGGGCAAGTGCTGCCAGGGCTGCCTTGGGCTGGTTGCGGGTCATGGCCAGCTCTGCCGTCAGCGTGCTGGCGAAGACCTGCTGGGCCGGCTTGAGCGCATCCAGCGGGACCTGCTCGAGAATGCGCGCCGAGCGTGGGTAATCTTTCTGCTTGTAGGCCAGGTCGGCGGCGCTCAGTCGCAGCAGGGCTGCATCCTCGGCAGACTTGCTGGTGGCTGCCTTGTCGAGCAGCTGTTCGATGCTGGCATCCGGGGTGCGTGGCAGTTCGCCCAGGCTGGATGAGGGCGAGCTGGCGCAGGCTGCCAGCAGGGCAGCGAGGCAGAGGGCTGTGAACAGCCGCAGACAAGCGATCATGTAAAGGTCCTGTTACTCGATCAAGTTGGCCGGCAATTGTACCCAAGCAACGGGCGTGGCGCGATCATCGCCGATGATGATCCTTCACTATAGGTGGCTGCGGGCGTGAGGGGGGCGAAGTTCTTTGCGCCCTGTTGCCGGTGCTCGGGCTACAATGGCGGCTTTGATCCGGTATGCAGGTGTGCGCAGTGACTGATGTTGCAGGGGCTTCGAAATCCACGATGGGAACGCTGTATGTGGTTGCCACACCCATCGGCAACCTTGACGACATGAGTGCGCGGGCACTTAAGGTGCTCGCGAGCGTGAGCCTTATCGCTGCCGAAGACACTCGCCATTCGGTGCGTCTGCTCCAGCATTTCGGCATCGATACGCCGCTGGCGGCCTGTCATGAGCACAACGAGCGTGACGAGGGTGGGCGCTTCATCACCCGGCTGCTGGCGGGTGACGACGTGGCGCTGGTGTCCGATGCCGGTACGCCGCTGATTTCCGATCCGGGCTATCACTTGGTGCGCCAGGCCCGTGCGGCGGGTGTGCAGGTGGTGCCGGTGCCGGGGGCCTGCGCCTTGATTGCGGCATTGTCGGCCGCAGGTTTACCGTCCGATCGCTTCATTTTCGAAGGTTTCCTGCCAGCCAAGACGGCAGGGCGGCGCGCGCGATTGGAGCAGGTCAGGGAAGAGCCGCGCACTTTGATCTTCTATGAGGCGCCACATCGCATCCTGGAATGCCTGGAAGACATGGAAGCGGTGTTCGGCGGTGAGCGCCCGGCATTGCTGGCGCGTGAGATCACCAAGACGTTCGAAACGCTCAAGGGCCTGCCGCTGGCCGAGCTGCGCGCATTCGTGCAGGGCGACAGCAATCAGCAGCGTGGCGAGTGTGTAGTGCTGGTGGCCGGTTGGGTCGCGCCCGATGATGAGCAGGCGATCAGTGTCGAAGCGCAGCGCGTGCTCGACCTGCTGCTGGCGGAATTGCCGCTCAAGCGTGCGGCGGCGTTGGCGGCGGAGATTACCGGGGTGCGCAAGAACTTGCTCTATCAACTGGCGCTGGAAAAACAGCAACGCGAATGATGGCAAACTGATATTGTTTGTCGTCTCGCTTGTTCTTGAGCGCCGCTGCCGGTAACCTTGTCGGCGGAGAGTCGATCGGACAGTCGCTGCCGTCTTTTGTTCCGCAAAAGGCGGGGGAGGAAAGTCCGGGCTCCGCAGGGCAGAGTGCCAGGTAACGCCTGGGAGGCGCGAGCCTACGGAAAGTGCCACAGAAAATAACCGCCTAAGCACTTCGGTGCCGGTAAGGGTGAAAAGGTGCGGTAAGAGCGCACCGCACGGCTGGCAACAGTTCGTGGCTAGGTAAACCCCACTCGGAGCAAGACCAAATAGGGTTCCATACGGCGTGGCCCGCGTCGGAACCGGGTAGGTTGCTAGAGGCGTCCAGTGATGGCCGTCGTAGAGGAATGACTGTCCTCGACAAAACCCGGCTTACAGATCGACTCTCCACCCCCTCCTTCCTCTGCTTGTTTCGATAGCAGATGCCTCTGGTAATACCAAAAAAATCTTACTCTTAATAAATCACTTTAACTTCGAACTCTATCCACCTGAGTTCGCTTGATTTTTCCCGTCATTTTTCTTCACGAGTAATCCTCTCTCTTCCCTTTGTTGCGCTAAATCCACGTCCTGTAAGGGTTTTCCTTATGAACGTGCCTTGACGGTGTGGCGGGCGGATTCCTATAGTGTGCGCAAGTGGCAGAAAGTGGGATGAAGTGGGTTTTCTGGCGCAAAAACGCTAACATTGTGGGGAATCGCAGCCGTGTTCCGCGGAGCCAACGCCGTCAGCCTCGATGCAAAGGGCCGTCTCGCCATGCCGAGCCGGTACCGTGACGAGCTCGATTCGCGTTGCAATGGTCAATTGATCGTGACCATCGACGCGGTGGATCCCTGCCTGTGTGTTTATCCCCTCGATGAGTGGGAACAGATTGAAGCCAAGTTGCGTGCCTTGCCGTCGTTGCGTGAGGAAAACCGCCGCCTGCAGCGTTTGCTGATCGGCAATGCGGTTGACCTGGAGCTCGATGGCAGTGGGCGTTTCCTGGTACCGCCCCGTTTACGTGAATACGCCAAGCTCGACAAGAAGGCGATGCTGGTGGGGCAACTGAACAAATTCCAGTTGTGGGATGAGGATGCCTGGAACGTGGTTTCGGCAGCCGACCTTGCAGCTATTCAACAACCGGGCGCCATGCCCGATGAACTGCGTGACCTGATCCTGTGACCATAGATAGCGGCTTCAACCACATCACCGTCCTGCTCGACGAAGCTGTCGAGGCATTGGCCTTGCGCGCCGACGGTCGCTATCTGGACGGCACCTTCGGGCGTGGCGGGCACAGCCGCCTGATCCTCAGCAAGCTCGGGCCGCAGGGCCAGTTGCTGGGGTTCGACAAGGACCCTCAAGCGATTGCCACCGGGCAAGCGCTGGCGGCCGAAGACGGCCGCTTTGTCATTGTGCAGCGCAGCTTTGCCGAGCTGGGCGACGAGGTGCGCGCGCGCGGCCTGGACGGCAAGGTCAGTGGCGTATTGCTCGACCTGGGCGTGTCCTCGCCGCAGCTGGACGATCCCGAGCGTGGCTTCAGTTTCCTCAACGACGGCCCGCTGGACATGCGCATGAACCCTGACAAGGGTGTGAGCGCCGCCGAATTCATCGCCACCGCTTCAGTGGAAGAAATCGCCCGGGTATTCAAGGAATACGGTGAGGAGCGTTTCGCCGGCCGCATGGCCCGTGCGGTGGTCGAGCGTCGCGAAAAGCAACCGTTCACCCGAACCGGTGACCTGGCCGAAGTGCTCAAGGTTGCCAACCCCGCCTGGGAGAAGGGCAAGAACCCGGCCACCCGCGCGTTCCAGGGGTTGCGTATCCACGTCAACAATGAGCTGGGCGATCTGGAGGCTGGCCTCGAGGCCGCCCTGGAGTCCCTGGAGATCGGTGGTCGCCTGGTGGTTATCAGCTTCCATTCGTTGGAAGACCGCATCGTCAAGCTGTTCATGCGCAAGCTGGTCAAAGGCGAGGCCGACAATCTGCCGCGCAACCTGCCGGTGCAGCACAAAGTCTTTGAACCGAAGATCAAGCTCATCGGCAAGGCGCAGTTCGCCTCCGCCGAAGAGCTCAAGGCCAACCCGCGGTCGCGCAGCGCCGTGATGCGGGTGGCGGAGAAGCTTCGGTGAGCCGGCTGTTTGCCAAACCTTTACCAGGCGGAAGCTTCCTGATGCTTCTGCTGTTCGTGGCTGTGCTCGTTTCGGCCATTGCCGTGTCTTACAGCGCCCACTGGAACCGCCAGTTGCTCAACACCCTGTACGGCGAGTTGAACGAGCGCGACAAGGCTCAGGCCGAATGGGGCCGCCTGATTCTGGAGCAGAGCACCTGGACCGCCCACAGCCGTATCGAGAACCTCGCCAGCGAGCAACTGAAGATGCGTGTGCCGGCCGCTGACGAAGTGCGGATGGTGGCGCCATGATGAAGCTCGAAGGTGCACTCTATCCCTGGCGCTTCCGTGTGGTCATCGGCCTGTTGGCGTTGATGGCCGGTGCCATCTGCTGGCGCATCATCGACCTGCAGGTGGTCGACCGCGACTTCCTCAAAGGCCAGGGCGATGCCCGCAGCCTGCGCCATATTCCTATCCCGGCGCACCGCGGCCTGATCACCGACCGTAACGGCGAGCCCCTGGCGGTCAGTACGCCGGTCACCACCTTGTGGGCCAACCCCAAGGAAATGCAGGTTGCCAAGGACCGTTGGCCGCAACTGGCTGCAGCGCTTGGGCAGAACCCCCAGCAATTGACCGAGCGCCTAACCCAGCAGGCCAGCAAGGAATTCATCTACCTGGTCCGCGGCCTGACCCCGGAGCAGGGTCAGCATGTGCTCGACCTGAAAGTGCCTGGTGTCTACGGCCTTGAAGAATTCCGCCGCTTCTACCCGGCAGGCGACGTCACCGCCCATATGGTCGGCTTCACCGACCTCGACGACCACGGTCGCGAAGGGGTGGAGCTGGCCTATGACGAATGGCTCGCCGGGGTGCCCGGCAAGCGGCAGGTGATCAAGGACCGACGCGGCCGGCTGATCAAGGATATCCAGGTAACCAAGAACGCCAAGGCCGGAAAGACCTTGGCGTTGTCGATTGACCTGCGCCTGCAGTACCTGGCCACCCGTGAGCTGCGCAACGCCATCGCCGAGCAGGAAGCCAAGGCCGGCAGCCTGGTGATCATGGACGTCAAGACCGGTGAAGTGCTGGCCATGGTCAACCAGCCAACCTACAACCCGAACAACCGCCGCAGCATGTTCCCGGCGGCCATGCGCAACCGGGCGATCATCGACGTGTTCGAGCCGGGCTCGACGGTCAAGCCGATCTCGATGAGCGCCGCGTTGCAGAGCGGTCGCTGGAAACCCACCGACAAGGTCGAGGTGTACCCGGGCAGCCTGCAGATCGGCCGCTACACCATCAAGGACGTGTCCAAGAGCGAAGGCCCGATCCTCGACCTCACCGGCATCCTGATCAACTCCAGTAACGTGGGCATGAGCAAGATCGCCTTCGATATCGGCGGCGAGGCCATCTACCGGGTGATGTCCCAGGTGGGGCTTGGTCAATACACCGGCCTGGGCTTCCCGGGTGAACGCGTCGGCAACCTGCCCAACCACCGCGAGTGGCGCAAGGCCGAGACCGCGACCCTGTCGTATGGCTACGGTGTATCGGTGACCGCGCTGCAGCTGGTGCATGCCTACGCGGCTCTGGCCAACGACGGCAAGATGGTGCCGCTGTCGATCCTCAAGGTCGACAAGGCGCCGGAAGCCGTGCAGGCGATCCCCAAGGAAACCGCCGAGACCGTGCAGGCCATGCTGCAGCAGGTGATCGAAGCGCCGCGCGGGGTGTTCCGTGCGCAGGTGCCGTTCTATCACGTGGGTGGCAAGTCGGGTACCGCCCGTAAAGCCACGGTCGGCTCCAAGGGCTACACCGAGAACGCCTACCGTTCGCTGTTCGCCGGTTTCGGCCCGATGAGCGACCCGCGCTACGCCATCGTCGTGGTCATCGACGAGCCGAGCAAAGGCGGCTACTTCGGTGGCCTGGTATCGGCGCCGGTATTCAGCAAGGTCATGTCCGGCACCCTGCGCCTGATGAACGTGCCGCCGGACAACCTGCCGCCGGCCACCGAACAACAGCAAGTCAGTGCAGTACCCGCCAAGGGAGGGCGTGGATGATGACGATGCCATTGAGCAAGCTATTCGCCAACGCCAGCCGCGACCCGTTGATCCGGGAACTGACCCTGGACAGCCGTGCCGTTCGCCCGGGCGACCTGTTCCTCGCTGTGCCCGGCGCCAAGGTCGATGGCCGTGACCATATCGCCGATGCCCTTGCCCGTGGCGCCGCCGCGGTCGCCTACGAAGAGCAAGGTGCCAGCGTACTGCCGATCACCGACGCGCCGCTGATCCCGGTCAAGGGTTTGATCGGCCAGCTGTCGCAGATTGCCGGACGCTTCTATGGCGAGCCGAGCCGCCAGCTGAACCTGGTGGGCGTCACCGGCACCAATGGCAAGACCAGTGTCACCCAGCTGCTGGCCCAGGCCCTCGATGCCCTCGGCCAGCGTTGCGGCCTGATCGGCACCTTGGGTACCGGCTTCTATGGCGAGCTGCAGAGTGGTCGTTTGACCACCCCGGATCCGATTGCCGTGCAGGCGACGCTCAACGACCTGAAGAAGGGCGGCGCCAAGGCCGTGGCCATGGAAGTGTCCTCCCATGCCCTGGAGCAGGGGCGCGTCGCTGCGCTGGAATTCGACATCGCGGTGATGACCAACCTGTCTCGCGACCACCTCGACTACCACGGCAGCATGGAGGCCTACGAGGCCGCCAAGGCCAAGCTGTTCGCCTGGCCGAGCCTGCGTTGTCAGGTGGTCAACCTGGACGATGCGTTTGGCCGCCGCCTGGCGGATGACTTTGCCCGCCGCCCCAGCAGCGATCATAGCGAGACCCGGCTGCTCAGCTATAGCCTGGAAAACCCGGACGCCTCGCTGTTCTGCCGTGAAGCCAGCTTCAATGACGATGGCGTGCGCGCCACCCTGGTCACCGCCCAGGGCGAGCGCACCCTGCGCAGTCAACTGCTGGGTCGCTTCAACCTGAGCAACATGCTCGCCGCCGTGGCAGCGCTGCTGGCGCTGGATTATTCGCTGGACGAGATTCTCAAGGTCACCCCGCAACTGCAGGGCCCGGTGGGCCGCATGCAGCGCTTGGGTGGCGGCGACAAACCCTTGGTGGTGGTCGATTACGCGCACACCCCAGATGCGCTGGAAAAAGTCCTCGAAACCTTGCGCCCGCACGCCCACGGCCAGTTGCTGTGCCTGTTCGGCTGTGGCGGCGACCGCGATCGCGGCAAGCGCCCGCTGATGGCCGAAGTGGCCGAGCGCCTGGCCGACCGCGTGCTGGTTACCGACGACAACCCGCGCACTGAAGATCCGCAGCGGATCTTCGACGATATTCGCCCCGGTTTCGCCCAGCCCGCCAGTGTCGAGTTCGTCGCCGGCCGTGGCGAGGCCATCGCCCACCTGATCGCTACCGCCAGCGCCAACGACGTGATCGTCCTGGCCGGCAAGGGGCACGAGGATTACCAGGAGATCAATGGCGAGCGCCATGATTTCTCCGACCTGGTCGAGGCCGAGAAGGCACTGGCCGCCTGGGAGGCTCCACATGCTTAAGCCCATGACCCTCAGCCAGCTGACCACAGCACTGAGTGCGCGCGTGGTCGGTAGCGACGCCAGCTTCACCGGCGTCAGCATCGACAGCCGTAGCGTGGCTGCCGGTCAACTGTTCGTCGCGCTCACCGGGCCGCGTTTCGATGGCCACGACTACTTGGCTGACGTGAAGGCCAAGGGGGCGGTCGCGGCCCTGGTCGAGCGGGAAATCGCCGATGTCGACCTGCCGCAGTTGCTGGTCGCCGACTGCCGTGTGGCCCTCGGCCAGCTCGGTGCGCTGAACCGTGCCGGCTACGACAAACCCGTGGTCGCCATCACCGGCTCGAGTGGCAAGACCACCGTCAAGGAAATGCTCGCCGCGATCCTGCGTACCCAGGGCCTGGTCCATGCCACCCGTGGCAACCTGAACAACGACCTCGGCGCGCCGCTGACGCTGCTGGAGATCGCCCCCGAGCACAGCGCCGCAGTGATCGAGCTGGGCGCTTCGCGCATTGGCGAGATCCGCTACACCGTCGGCCTCACCCAGCCGCAGGTGGTGATCATCAACAACGCCGGCACTGCCCATGTGGGCGAGTTCGGCGGCCCGGAAAAAATCGTCGAGGCCAAGGGCGAGATCCTCGAAGGCCTGGGCGAGGGCGGTACCGCCATTCTCAACCTGGCCGACAAAGCCTTCGAAATCTGGCGCAAGCGTGCCGGCGCGCATCGCATCCTGAGCTTCGCCCTGGATAACCCGCAGGCTGACTTTTACGCCAGCGGCATCGGCCGTGATGCCCGTGGCTGCCCGTCGTTCACCCTGCATGGGCCTGATGGCAGCGTGCCGGTGCAGTTGAACCTGCTCGGCACCCACAACGTCAGCAATGCCCTGGCCGCCGCCGCCGCCGCCCATGCCGTTGGTCTGAGCCTGAGCGGTATCAAAGCCGGCCTCGAGGCCGTGCAACCGGTCAAGGGCCGCACCGTGGCGCAAATCGCGCCGAACGGTGTGCGGGTGATCGATGACAGCTACAACGCAAATCCCACCTCGATGTGTGCGGCCATTGATATACTCGCCGGCTTTTCCGGGCGCACCGTTCTGGTGCTCGGGGATATCGGCGAACTGGGGCAATGGGCCGAGGAAGGCCATCGCCAGGTAGGTGACTACGCCCGCGGCAAGGTCGATGCGCTTTACGCAGTGGGCACCAACATGGCCCATGCGGTTAAGGCTTTCGGCGCCAATGGCCGCCATTTCGCTACACAAGCTGAGCTGATCGATGCCGTCCGCGTCGAGACCGCCAGCGACACCACTATCTTGATCAAGGGCTCGCGCAGCGCTGCGATGGAAAACGTCGTGGCTGCACTGTGCGAAACCGGCGGGGAGAAACATTAATGCTGCTGCTGTTGGCTGAGTATCTGCAACAGTTCTACAAGGGCTTCGCGGTCTTCCAGTACCTCTCGCTGCGCGGGATCCTGGGTGTACTGACCGCGCTGACCCTGGCCCTGTGCCTGGGCCCGTGGATGATCCGTACCCTGCAGATCCGCCAGATCGGTCAGGCCGTGCGTAACGACGGCCCGCAATCGCACCTGTCCAAGTCCGGCACCCCGACCATGGGCGGTGCTCTGATTCTTTCCGCCATCGCCATCAGCACCCTGCTGTGGGCCGACCTGACCAACCGCTACGTCTGGGTGGTACTGATCGTCACCCTGGCGTTCGGCGCCATCGGTTGGGTCGACGACTACCGCAAGGTGATCGAGAAGAACTCGCGCGGCCTGCCAAGCCGCTGGAAGTATTTCTGGCAGTCGGTATTCGGCCTGGCTGCGGCGATCTTCCTCTACAAGACCGCGCCGACCAGCGTCGAGACCACGCTGATCATCCCGATGCTCAAGGACCTCACCATCCCGCTGGGTGCCGGCTTCATCGTGCTCACCTACTTCGTGATCGTCGGTTCGAGCAACGCGGTCAACCTGACCGACGGCCTCGATGGCCTGGCGATCATGCCGACGGTGATGGTCGGCGGCGCCCTGGGCATCTTCTGCTACCTGTCGGGCAACGTGAAGTTCGCCGAATACCTGCTGATCCCTTACGTCCCGGGTTCGGGCGAGCTGATCGTGTTCTGCGGCGCGCTGATCGGTGCCGGCCTGGGCTTCCTGTGGTTCAACACCTACCCGGCCCAGGTGTTCATGGGCGACGTCGGCGCACTGGCGCTGGGCGCCGCACTGGGCACCATCGCCGTGATCGTCCGCCAGGAAATCGTGCTGTTCATCATGGGCGGTGTGTTCGTGATGGAAACCCTGTCGGTGGTGATCCAGGTCGCGTCCTTCAAGTTGACCGGCAAGCGCGTGTTCCGCATGGCGCCGATCCATCACCACTTTGAACTCAAGGGCTGGCCCGAGCCACGGGTGATCGTCCGTTTCTGGATCATCACCGTGATTCTGGTGCTGATCGGCCTTGCCACCCTGAAACTGAGGTAAACGAGCGTGTCACTGATCGCTTCCGACCAATTCCGCATCGTTGTCGGCCTCGGCAAGAGCGGCATGTCCCTGGTTCGCTTCCTGGCGAGCCGGGGCATTGCCTTTGCGGTCGCCGACACCCGCGAGCAACCGCCGGAACTGGACACCCTGCGCCGTGATTACCCGCAGGTGGAAGTGCGCTGTGGCGAGCTGGACGTGGACTTCCTGTGCCGCGCCAGCACGCTGTACGTGAGCCCCGGCCTGGCCCTGGCCACCCCGGCGCTGCAGCAGGCAGCGGCACGTGGCGTGACCCTGTCCGGTGACATCGAGCTGTTCGCCCGTTATGCCAAGGCGCCGATCGTGGCCATCAGTGGCTCCAACGCCAAGAGCACGGTTACCACCCTGGTCGGTGAAATGGCCGCCAAGGCGGGCAAACGTGTGGCGGTCGGCGGCAACCTCGGCACGCCGGCGCTGGACCTGCTCGATGACAGCGTGGAGCTCTACGTGCTCGAGCTGTCGAGCTTCCAGCTGGAAACCACCGACCAGCTCAATGCCGAAGTGGCCACGGTGCTGAACATCAGCGAAGACCACATGGACCGCTACAGCGGCCTGCCGGCCTATCACCTGGCCAAGCACCGGATCTTCCGCGGCGCCCGCCAGGTGGTGGTGAACCGCCAGGACGCGCTGAGCCGGCCATTGCCGGTGGAAGGCCTGCCGTGCTGGACCTTCGGCCTCAATACCCCGGACTTCAAGGCCTTTGGCCTGCGCGAAGTCGACGGCGAAAAATACCTGGCCTTCGAATTCCAGACGCTCATGCCGGTGCGCGAGCTGAAGATTCGCGGTGCCCACAACCAGAGCAACGCCCTGGCTGCCCTGGCCCTCGGCCACGCCGCCGGGCTGCCGTTCGCGCCCATGCTTGAAGCCCTGCGCGAGTTCAAGGGTCTGGCCCATCGCTGTCAGTGGATCCGCGAGCGCAACGGTGTGAACTGGTACGACGATTCCAAGGCCACCAACGTCGGTGCCGCACTGGCTGCCATCGAAGGCCTGGGCGCCGATATCGAAGGCAAGCTGGTACTGATTGCCGGCGGTGATGGCAAGGGTGCCGACTTCGCCGCCCTGCGCGCGCCGGTGGCGCAACACTGCCGCGCGGTGGTGCTGCTGGGCCGCGATGCCGAGCGCCTGGCGCAAACCCTGGGCGATGACGTGCTGCAGGTGCGGGTGAAAACCCTCGACGAAGCAGTGCAGCGCTGCGCCGAACTGGCCCAGCCCGGTGATGCCGTGCTGCTGTCGCCGGCCTGCGCCAGCCTCGACATGTTCAAGAACTTCGAAGAACGCGGGCGCCTGTTCGCCCAGGCGGCGGAGGGGCTGGCATGATCTTCGGCATCCTCAAGCCGTACCCGTCGCCGCTGATCAGCGGCCGTGGCATCGACCTCGACTTCCCGCTGCTGGCCGGCTGCCTGGCGCTGCTCGGCCTGGGCCTGGTGATGATCACCTCGGCGTCCTCGGAAGTGGCCGCGGTGCAGTCGGGCAACCCGCTCTATCACATGTTCCGCCACCTGGTGTATGTCGTCCTCGGCCTGGGCGCCGGGGTGATGACCATGATGGTGCCGATCGCCACCTGGCAGCGCATGGGCTTCATGATGCTGATCTGCGCCTTCGGCCTGCTGGTGATGGTGCTGGTGCCCGGTATCGGTCGCGAAGTGAACGGTTCGATGCGCTGGATCGGCTTCAGCTTCTTCAACGTCCAGCCGTCCGAGATCGCCAAGGTGTTCGTGGTCATCTACCTGGCCGGCTACCTGGTGCGCCGGCAGACCGAAGTGCGCGAAACCTGGATGGGCTTCTTCAAGCCGTTCATCGTGCTGCTGCCGATGGCCGTCCTGCTGCTGATGGAGCCGGACTTCGGCGCCACCGTGGTGATGATGGGCGCCGCTGCGGCCATGTTGTTCCTCGGCGGGGTGGGGTTGTTCCGCTTCTCGCTGATGGTGGTGCTGGCGGTGGTGTCGGTGGTGGTCCTGGTCCAGGCCCAGCCGTACCGGATGGCGCGCCTGATCACCTTTACCGACCCGTGGTCCGACCAGTTCGGCTCCGGCTACCAGCTTACCCAGGCGCTGATCGCCTTCGGCCGCGGCGAGTGGCTGGGCGTGGGCCTGGGCAACAGCGTGCAGAAGCAGTTCTACCTGCCCGAAGCGCACACCGACTTCGTGTTCTCGGTGCTGGCCGAAGAGCTGGGCGTGGTCGGCTCGCTGCTGACCGTCGCGCTGTTCGTCTTCGTCACGGTGCGCGCCCTGTACATCGGCCTGTGGGCCGAGAAGGCCAAGCAGTTCTTCGCCGCCTACATGGCGTTCGGCCTGGCCTTCCTGTGGATCGGCCAGTTCCTGATCAACATCGGCGTGAACGTCGGCCTGCTGCCGACCAAGGGCCTGACGCTGCCGTTCCTCAGCTACGGGGGCAGTTCGCTGGTGATCTGCTGCGCCTGCGTAGGCTTGTTATTACGCATCGAGTGGGAGAGCCGCACGCACCTGGGCAGCGAGGAGCACGAGTTCAACGAACACGACTTTGCCGAGGAGACCAGTCATGGCCGCTGACGGCAAGAACGTATTGATCATGGCCGGCGGTACCGGCGGCCATGTGTTCCCGGCATTGGCCTGTGCCCGCGAGTTCCAGGCCCGTGGCTACAGCGTGCACTGGCTGGGCACCCCGCGCGGCATCGAGAACGAGCTGGTGCCCCAGGCCGGCCTGCCGTTGCACCTGATCCAGGTCAGCGGCCTGCGTGGCAAAGGCAAGCTGTCGCTGCTCAAGGCGCCGTTCACCCTGGTCAAGGCCGTGCTGCAGGCGCGGCGTATCGTCCGTGAGCTCAAGCCGGTCTGCGTGATCGGCTTCGGCGGCTACGTGACCGGCCCTGGCGGCGTGGCCGCGCGGCTGTGCGGCGTGCCCCTGGTGATCCACGAACAGAACGCCCGCGCCGGTACCGCCAATCGTCTGCTCGTGCCGCTGTCGGCGCGGGTCTGCGAGGCGTTCCCGGGCACCTTTGCCGCCAGCGACAAGCTGCGTACCACCGGCAATCCGGTGCGTGCCGAACTGTTCATGGATGCGCAGCGCGCACCCCTGGCCGATCGCCGCGCGCGCCTGTTGGTCATGGGCGGCAGTCTGGGTGCGGAACCATTGAACAAATTGTTGCCTAAGGCCCTGTCCGAGGTGCCCGCGAACCTGCGGCCCGAGGTGTTCCACCAGGCCGGCAAGCACCATGCGCCGATCACCGCCGAGCGTTATCAGGAGGCGGGGGTCGAAGCGCAGGTAGAACCGTTCATCAAGGACATGGCCCACGCCTATGGCTGGGCCGACATGGTGGTCTGCCGGGCCGGTGCCCTGACCGTCAGCGAACTCGCGGCGGCAGGCCTGCCTTCGATGCTGGTGCCCTTGCCCCACGCCATCGACGACCACCAGACCCACAACGCCCACTATCTGGCTCGTGAAGGCGCCGCCTTCCTGATGCCGCAAGCGACAACTGGCGCAGCGCAGCTCGCTGAACGCCTGAACGAGGTGCTGATGCAACCCGAGAAACTCAACACCATGGCCGGCACTGCGCGTCGCCTGGCCAAACCTGCCGCAACCAGCACCGTGGTCGATATCTGCCTGGAGGTGGCCCATGGTTGAAAGCCAGAAAGCCATGCCGCAGCCCAAGATGGGCCGTATCCGCCGTATCCACTTCGTCGGTATCGGCGGCGTGGGCATGTGCGGTATTGCCGAAGTGCTGCTGAACCTGGGCTATGAAGTGTCCGGTTCCGACCTCAAGACCTCGCCGGTCACCGAGCGCCTGGAATCGTTCGGCGCCGAGATCTTCGTCGGCCACCGCGCCGAGAACGCCGCCAGCGCCGATGTGCTGGTGGTGTCCAGCGCGATCAACCCGGCCAACCCGGAAGTCGCCACGGCGCTCGAACGCCGCATCCCGGTGGTGCCGCGTGCCGAAATGCTCGCCGAGCTGATGCGCTATCGCCACGGTATCGCCGTGGCCGGCACCCACGGCAAGACCACCACCACCAGCCTGCTGGCCTCGGTGTTCGCCGCCGGTGGCCTGGACCCGACCTTCGTCATCGGTGGCCGGCTGACCGCCGCCGGCACCAATGCGCAGCTGGGCACCAGCCGCTACCTGATCGCCGAAGCCGACGAAAGCGATGCCAGCTTCCTGCACCTGCAGCCGATGGTCGCGGTGGTCACCAACATCGACGCCGACCACATGGCGACCTACGAAGGCGACTTCAACAAGCTGAAGAAGACCTTCGTCGAGTTCCTGCACAACCTGCCGTTCTACGGCCTGGCCGTGATGTGCCTGGACGACCCGGTGGTGCGCGAGATCCTGCCGCAGGTCAAGCGCCCGACGGTCACCTACGGCTTCAGCGAAGAGGCCGACATCCGCGCCATCAATGTGCGCCAGCAGGGCATGCAGACCCACTTCACCGTGCTGCGCCGCGACTGCGAGCCGCTCGAGGTGTCGGTGAACATGCCGGGCAACCACAACGTGCTCAACGCCCTGGCCACCATCGCCATCGCCACTGACGAAGGCATCAGCGACGAGGCCATCGTCCAGGGCCTGTCCGGCTTCCAGGGCGTCGGCCGCCGCTTCCAGGTGTACGGCGAGCTGCCAGTCGAAGGCGGCAGCGTGATGCTGGTCGACGATTACGGCCACCACCCGACCGAAGTTGCCGCGGTGATCAAGGCCGTGCGCGGTGGCTGGCCAAGCCGCCGCCTGGTGATTGTCTACCAGCCGCACCGCTACAGCCGTACCCGCGACCTGTACGACGACTTCGTGCAGGTGCTGGGCGATGCCAACGTGCTGCTGCTGATGGAGGTCTACCCGGCCGGCGAAGAGCCGATCCCGGGCGCCGACAGCCGCCAGCTGTGCCACAGCATCCGCCAGCGCGGCAAGCTCGACCCGATCTACATCGAACGTGGCGCCGAGCTGGCGCCGCTGGTGCAGCCGCTGCTGCGCGCCGGCGACATCCTGATCTGCCAGGGTGCCGGTGACGTCGGCGGGCTGGCCCCGCAACTGATGAAAAGCCCGCTGTTCGCTGGCGCCAAGCAGGAGAAGTCGAAATGACCAGCGCCTACGACACGCTGCATTCCACCCTCGACGTAAAAGCCTTCGGCCGCGTCGCCGTGCTGTACGGCGGCAAGAGCGCCGAGCGCGCGGTGTCGCTCAAGTCCGGCGCCGCAGTGATCGAGGCATTGACCAGCGCCGGTGTCGACGTGGTCGGCATCGACGTGGGCGATGACCTGCTGGCGCGCCTGCAGAACGAGAAGATCGACCGTGCCTTCATCATCCTCCACGGTCGTGGCGGTGAAGACGGCAGCATGCAAGGCCTGCTCGAGTGCCTGGGTATTCCCTACACCGGCAGCGGCATCCTCGCTTCGGCCCTGGCCATGGACAAGCTGCGCACCAAGCAGGTGTGGCAGAGCCTGGGCATTCCAACCCCGCGCCACGCCGTGCTGGCCAGCGAGCAGGATTGTGTTGCCGCCAGTGCGGAACTGGGCTTCCCGCTGATCGTCAAACCTGCCCATGAAGGTTCGAGCATCGGCATGGCCAAGGTGAACAGCGAGCAGGAACTGATCGCCGCCTGGCAAGACGCCGCCAAATACGATTCGCAAGTACTGGTCGAGCAATGGATTCACGGCCCGGAGTTCACCGTCGCCGTGCTGCGTGGCCAGGTGCTGCCGCCGATCGCGCTGGGCACCCCGCACGTGTTCTACGACTACGACGCCAAGTACATCGCCAATGACACCCAGTACCGCATCCCGTGCGGCCTGGACAGCGTCAAGGAACAAGAGCTGATCGACCTGACCGCGCGTGCCTGCGATGCCATCGGCATCGAAGGCTGGGGCCGGCTGGACGTGATGCAGGACGAGCAGGGCCGGTTCTGGCTGCTCGAAGTCAACACCGCACCTGGCATGACCGATCATAGCCTGGTGCCCATGGCGGCCCGCGCGGCCGGCCTGGACTTCCAGCAGCTGGTGCTGGCGATCCTGGCCGACAGCGTAGCGACGCGAGGTTAACAGCCATGCAAGGCGCGATGATACGTCAGCAGCAACCCGTCCCCGGCCGCAGCAAGCCGGTGCCGCGCGGTGCCAGCCGACTGGTGGCCGACGAGCCCGTATCGGCGCGCCTGCCCCGTCCCAACTTCGGCGGCCTCAAGCGCCTGTTGTGGCCGGTGCTGCTGGTGGCTGCAGGCTTCGGCGCCTATGAAGGCGCCATCCGCCTGATGCCGTATGCCGACCGGCCGATCACCAAGATCGCCGTGCAGGGCGACCTCAGCTACATCAGCCAGCAGGCGGTGCAGCAGCGTATCGCGCCCTACGTGGCGGCGAGCTTCTTCACCGTCGACCTGACGGCCATGCGCGTCGAGCTGGAACAGATGCCGTGGATCGCCCACGCCGAAGTGCGCCGGGTCTGGCCGGACGAAGTGGTGATCCGCCTGGAAGAACAGTTGCCGGTGGCGCGCTGGGGGGACGAGGCCCTGCTCAACAACCAGGGCCAGGCCTTCACCCCGCGCGAGCTGGCCAACTACGAGCATCTGCCGCAGCTGTTCGGGCCGCAGCGGGCTCAGCAACAAGTCATGCAGCAGTATCAGGTATTGAGCCAGATGCTGCGCCCCATGGGCTTTTCCATCGCTCGCCTGGAGCTGCGCGAGCGAGGCAGCTGGTTCCTGACCACTGGCGCGGGCAGCGCCGGGCCAGGCATCGAACTGCTGTTGGGGCGCGACCATCTGGTGGAGAAAATGCGCCGTTTCATTGCCATTTACGACAAAACGCTTAAAGACCAGATCACCACTATTGCCCGCATCGATCTGCGTTACGCCAACGGTCTGGCCGTTGGTTGGCGGGAACCGATTGCACCGACGACGGCCCAACCCGCCGTTGCGAAGAATTAGAGAGAGGCAGGACCATGGCAAACGCGCATAGCGGCAAAATGATCGTCGGGCTGGACATCGGCACCTCCAAGGTGGTGGCGCTGGTGGGTGAAGTCGGCGAAGACGGCACCCTGGAAATCGTCGGTATCGGTACTCACCCGTCCCGCGGCCTGAAGAAGGGCGTGGTGGTGAACATCGAGTCCACCGTGCAGTCGATCCAGCGCGCCGTGGAAGAGGCCCAGCTGATGGCCGGTTGCCGCATTCACTCGGCGTTCGTCGGCGTGGCCGGCAACCACATCCGCAGCCTGAACTCCCACGGCATCGTCGCCATCCGCGATCGCGAAGTCAGCACTGCCGACCTTGAGCGCGTACTCGACGCGGCCCAGGCCGTGGCGATTCCGGCCGACCAGCGCGTGCTGCACACCCTGCCGCAGGACTACGTGATCGACAACCAGGAAGGCGTGCGCGAGCCACTGGGCATGTCCGGCGTGCGTCTGGAGGCCAAGGTCCACGTGGTCACCTGCGCGGTCAACGCCGCGCAGAACATCGAGAAGTGCGTGCGCCGCTGCGGCCTGGAAATCGACGACATCATCCTCGAGCAACTGGCCTCGGCGTACTCGGTGCTGACCGACGATGAGAAAGAGCTGGGCGTGTGCCTGGTGGACATCGGTGGCGGCACCACCGACATCGCCATCTTCACCGAAGGCGCGATCCGCCACACCGCGGTGATCCCGATCGCTGGCGACCAGGTCACCAACGACATTGCCATGGCCCTGCGCACCCCCACGCAGTACGCCGAGGAAATCAAGATCCGCTATGCCTGCGCCCTGGCCAAACTGGCTGGCGCCGGCGAGACCATCAAGGTGCCGAGCGTGGGCGACCGTCCACCGCGCGAGCTGTCGCGCCAGGCCCTGGCCGAGGTCGTCGAGCCCCGTTACGACGAGCTCTTCACCCTGATCCAGGCCGAGCTGCGCCGCAGCGGCTACGAGGACCTGGTGCCGGCCGGCATCGTCCTCACCGGCGGTACCGCGAAGATGGAAGGCGCCGTGGAACTGGCCGAGGAAATCTTCCACATGCCGGTACGCCTGGGCGTACCGCACAGCGTTCGGGGGCTGAGCGACGTGGTGCGCAACCCGATCTATTCCACCGGCGTGGGCCTGCTTACCTACGGGCTGCAGAAGCAGTCCGAGGACCTGTCCCTGACCGGTATCAGCAACAGCAGCAACAACAGCTATGGCGATGAACCGAAGGCTCCGGTGCTTGAACGACTCAAGCGTTGGGTCCAGGGCAACTTCTAAGTTTCAAAGCAGTAGTGGTAGGCGCAACAACTAGAGAACTGTAAGGAGAGGGAAAATGTTCGAGCTCGTAGACAACGTCCCGCAAAGCCCGGTCATCAAGGTGATCGGTGTGGGCGGTGGCGGCGGCAACGCCGTCAACCACATGGTCAAAAGCAACATTGAAGGCGTCGAGTTCATCTGCGCCAACACGGATGCCCAGGCGCTGAAAAACATCGGCGCGCGCACCATTCTGCAACTGGGTACCGGCGTGACCAAGGGCCTGGGTGCAGGTGCCAACCCGGAAGTCGGCCGTCAGGCCGCGCTGGAAGACCGTGAGCGCATCGCCGAAGTGCTGCAGGGCACCAACATGGTGTTCATCACCACCGGCATGGGTGGCGGTACCGGTACCGGTGCTGCGCCGATCATCGCCGAAGTGGCCAAGGAAATGGGCATCCTCACCGTTGCGGTGGTGACCCGTCCGTTCCCGTTCGAAGGCCGCAAGCGCATGCAGATCGCCGACGAAGGCATCCGCATGCTGGCTGACAGCGTCGACTCGCTGATCACCATCCCCAACGAGAAGCTGCTGACCATCCTGGGCAAGGATGCCAGCCTGCTGTCCGCCTTCGCCAAGGCCGACGACGTGCTGGCCGGCGCCGTGCGCGGTATCTCCGACATCATCAAGCGCCCTGGCATGATCAACGTCGACTTTGCCGACGTGCGCACCGTGATGAGCGAAATGGGCATGGCCATGATGGGTACCGGTTGCGCCAGCGGCCCGAACCGCGCCCGTGAAGCCACCGAGGCGGCGATCCGCAACCCGCTGCTCGAAGACGTCAACCTGCAGGGCGCCCGCGGCATCCTGGTGAACATCACCGCCGGCCCGGACCTGTCGCTGGGCGAGTACTCCGACGTGGGTAGCATCATCGAAGCCTTCGCCTCCGACCACGCCATGGTCAAGGTGGGTACCGTGATCGATCCGGACATGCGCGACGAACTGCACGTGACCGTGGTCGCCACTGGCCTGGGTGCGCGCATCGAGAAGCCGGTCAAGGTGGTCGACAACACCCTGCAGACCGCTCAGCAGGTTTACGAGTCCTCCAACCCGGCCCCGGTTCGCCAGGAGCAGCCAGCGGTGAACTACCGTGACCTGGAGCGTCCGACCGTGATGCGCAACCAGGCCCATGCAGGTGCCGCGGCGGCCGCTAAACTCAACCCACAGGACGATCTGGACTACCTGGATATCCCTGCGTTCCTGCGTCGTCAGGCCGATTGATGGAATTTATCAGGGGTATAAGGGTGATTGGTGTTCAGCAAAGGCCGGGTCTGTTATCATCCCCAGCCTTTGTTGATACCTGTTCGCATTATTTGCGCTGAAGCGGCCAATGCCATGATTAGACAACGCACCCTGAAGAATACCATCCGTGCCACGGGCGTCGGCCTGCACTCCGGGGAGAAGGTCTACCTGACCCTCAAGCCTGCGCCTGTCGACACCGGCATCGTCTTCCGCCGCGCCGACCTCGACCCTGTGGTCGAAATCCCGGCGCGCGCGGCCAACGTCGGCGAGACCACCATGTCTACGACGCTGGTCAACGGTGACGTCAAAGTCGATACGGTCGAGCACCTGCTCTCCGCCATGGCGGGCCTGGGCATCGATAACGCCTACGTCGAGCTCTCCGCCTCGGAAGTGCCGATCATGGATGGCAGCGCCGGACCTTTCGTATTCCTGATCCAATCGGCCGGCCTGGAAGAACAGGACGCACCGAAGAAGTTCATTCGCATCCTGCGCGAAGTGACAGTGGAAGAGGGCGACAAGCGCGCCACTTTCCTGCCGTTCGACGGGTTCAAGGTGAGCTTCGAGATCGACTTCGATCACCCGGTCCTCAAGTGCCAGACCCAGAGCGCGTCTGTAGACTTCTCCAGCACCTCGTTCGTGAAGGAAGTCAGCCGCGCCCGGACCTTCGGGTTCATGCGTGACATCGAGTACCTGCGCAAGCACAACCTTGCGCTGGGCGGCAGTGTCGAGAACGCCATCGTGGTCGATGAGACCGGCGTCCTCAACGAAGACGGCCTTCGCTCCGAAGACGAATTCGTCAAGCACAAGATTCTCGATGCCATCGGCGACCTTTATCTGCTGGGCAACAGCCTGATCGGCGAGTTCAAGGGCTACAAGTCCGGTCACTCGTTGAACAACCAGCTGCTGCGCAAGCTGATTACTGAAACCGACGCCTGGGAAGTGGTGTTCTTCGAAGATGCCAGCACGGCACCGATCTCGTACATGCGCCCTGTTGCGGCTGTGTAAGTTCGAACACTCTCTAGTTGTTGATCAAGGCCACCTTCGGGTGGCCTTTTTTATTTTTCTTCCAGTCGCTGCACGGCTCCTGCAGGCCTCGCGGTCAGCTCGGGCGTTTTCAGTCTTTGTTCTGGGCGTGCGCGGCCAGTCGTTCCAGTGCGGCCTTGAGCCTCGGGTCGCTGATGCCTTCGGCTGAGCAGCGGATACTTTCGGCGGCATTCTCCGACAGCTCCGGTCCCTGTCCCTTGCGTTTGGCCGACACCAGCGGCGGCTGCACCTTGAACAGGATCCGCGTCAGGTTGGCAAAGGCTTCCAGCGCCAGCAATTGACGCTGCAGGCGCTTCTGCTGGTAGCGCAGGCGGGTGGCCCAGTGGCCGTCGGTGACCACCAGCAGCAAGGTGCCCTCTTTCCACGACGCCACATGGCAATGCTCGCGGGCGGCCGGTTGCAACTGGCTTTCCAGCAGACGCTGCAGATGTTCCAGGCGCTCGGCCTGGTTGAGCAACAGGCGCAGTGGCCGGGCCTTGCGCAGCAGGTCGGCGGGCGGGCGGGCGGGGGAGGGTTTGTAGGCCATGGGGGCACGCGAAGGGTTGCAAGAGCGGCAGTCTAACAGTTGCGGCCTCATCGCGGGGCAAGCCCGCTCCCACGCGTCACCGTGGGAGCGGGCTTGCCCCGCGATAGCGTTCGATCAGGCAGTGGCAGTCAATTATTGATGCAAGTCATTCTCGATACGTTTCATCTTCCGCCACCTTGAACTTGGCGAAAAAGCCCTTATGTTAGGCAGGCCCCATACATACGCTGTGCCAGTATCGTGGAAATCCACCACTTTCCTCACAATCGTTTCCGGGTAGAATGCTCGTTCGCATGCGGCCTCTGGGCTGCACGGGCGACTCATGGGGCCGCCCTCCATCCCTACGTGTGGAAGATCCTGCCGATATGTTTGCGCCTTTGTTAAAGAAACTTTTTGGAAGCAAGAACGAGCGCGAGATCAAACGCCTGCTCAAGACGGTGAGCACCGTCAATGCCTTCGAAGAGAAGATGGTGGCCCTCTCCGACGAACAGCTGCGGGGCAAGACCGCAGAGTTCAAAGAGCGCCTGGCCAAAGGCGAAACCCTCGACCAGTTGTTGCCTGAAGCGTTCGCCGTGGCCCGTGAGGCCGGCAAGCGCGTGATGGGCATGCGTCACTTCGACGTTCAGCTGATCGGCGGTATGACCCTGCACGAAGGCATGATCGCAGAAATGCGTACCGGTGAAGGCAAGACCTTGGTCGGTACCCTGGCCGTTTATCTCAACGCGCTGTCCGGCAAGGGTGTGCACGTGGTCACGGTCAACGACTACCTGGCCCGCCGCGACGCCAACTGGATGCGCCCGCTGTACGAATTCCTCGGCCTGACCGTGGGTATCGTTTCGGCATTCCAGCCGCCGGAAGAAAAACGCGCCGCCTACGCCGCCGATATCACCTACGGCACCAACAACGAATTCGGCTTCGACTACCTGCGCGACAACATGGCGTTCAGCGTCGACGAGAAGTTCCAGCGTGAGCTGAACTTCGCCGTGATCGACGAAGTCGACTCCATCCTCATCGACGAAGCGCGTACCCCGCTGATCATCTCCGGTCAGGCCGAAGACAGCTCCAAGCTGTACATCGAGATCAACCGCCTGATCCCGCGCCTCACCCAGCACATCGAGGAAGTCGAAGGCCAGGTGACCCAAGAGGGCCACTACAGCATCGACGAGAAGAGCCGCCAGGTCGAACTCAACGAGGCCGGCCACCAGTTCATCGAGGACATGCTCACCCAGTCCGGCCTGCTGGCCGAGGGCGAGAGCCTGTACTCCGCGCATAACCTGGGCCTCTTGACCCACGTCTACGCCGGCCTGCGTGCGCACAAGCTGTTCCACCGCAACGTCGAGTACATCGTCCAGGAAGGCCAGATCCTCCTGATCGACGAGCACACCGGCCGTACCATGCCGGGCCGTCGCCTGTCCGAAGGCCTGCACCAGGCCATCGAAGCGAAGGAAAACCTGAACATCCAGGCCGAAAGCCAGACCCTGGCGTCGACCACCTTCCAGAACTACTTCCGCCTCTACACCAAGCTGTCCGGCATGACCGGTACCGCCGATACCGAAGCGTTCGAGTTCGCCCAGATCTACGCCCTCAACGTGATGGTAATCCCACCGAACAAGCCGTTGGCCCGTAAGGACTTCAACGACCTGGTGTACCTGACCGCCGATGAGAAGTACGCCGCGATCATCGCCGACATCAAGGAAAGCATGGCCCAGGGCCGCCCTGTGCTGGTCGGTACCGCGACCATCGAAACCTCCGAGCACATGTCCAACCTGCTCAAGAAGGAAGGTATCGATCACAAGGTCCTGAACGCCAAGTACCACGAAAAAGAAGCCGAGATCATCGCCCAAGCCGGTGCCCCGGGTGCGCTGACCATCGCCACCAACATGGCCGGCCGTGGTACTGACATCCTGCTCGGCGGTAACTGGGAGGCCGAAGTCGCCGCCCTGGAAAACCCGAGCGCCGAGCAGATCGCCAAGATCAAGGCCGACTGGCAGAAGCGTCACCAGCAGGTCCTGGAAGCCGGTGGCCTGCACGTGATCGCCTCCGAGCGCCACGAATCGCGCCGTATCGACAACCAGCTGCGTGGCCGTGCCGGTCGTCAGGGCGACGCCGGCTCCAGCCGCTTCTACCTGTCGCTCGAAGACAGCCTGATGCGCATCTTCGCCTCCGACCGGGTGAAGAACTTCATGAAGGCCTTGGGCATGCAGTCCGGTGAAGCCATCGAGCACCGCATGGTCACCAACGCCATCGAAAAGGCCCAGCGCAAGGTCGAAGGCCGCAACTTCGATATTCGTAAGCAACTGCTCGAATACGACGACGTGGCCAACGAACAGCGCAAGGTGATCTACCACATGCGCAACAGCCTGCTGGCCGCCGAAAACATCGGCGACACCATCGCCGAATTCCGCCAGGAAGTGCTCGATGCCACCATCAGCCAGCACATTCCGCCGCAGTCGCTGCCTGAGCAGTGGGACGTTGCCGGCCTCGAGGCTTCGCTGGCCAGCGATTTCGCGATCAAGCTGCCGATCCAGCAGTGGCTGGACGAGGACGATCATCTCTACGAGGAAACCCTTCGCGAGAAGTTGATCACCGAGATCACCAGCGCCTACAACGAGAAAGAGGACCAGGCTGGCGAAGACGCGCTGCGTACCTTCGAGAAGCAGATCCTGTTGCGTGTCCTGGACGACCTGTGGAAAGACCACCTGTCGACCATGGACCACCTGCGTCACGGCATTCACCTGCGCGGTTATGCGCAGAAGAACCCGAAGCAGGAGTACAAGCGCGAGTCGTTCACCCTGTTCCAGGAACTGCTCGACTCGATCAAGCGCGACACTATCCGCGTGCTGTCGCACGTTCAGGTACGCCGCGAAGACCCGGTCGAAGAAGAAGCCCGCCTGCGCCGCGAAGCCGAGGAGCTGGCCAGCCGCATGCAGTTCCAGCACGCTGCCGCCCCTGGCCTGGAAAGCGAGCAACATGCTGAAGAAGGCGCCGAAGTCGCCGTGGCCGCCGCGCCTGTGCGCAACGACCTCAAGCTGGGCCGCAACGAGCCGTGCTGGTGTGGTTCGGGCAAGAAATTCAAGCACTGCCATGGTCAGATCGAGTGATCTGATCTCATCATTGGCTTGAGATCCCGGGGCTGCGTCGCAGCCCATCGCGACACAAGGCCGCTCCTACAGGAATCGCAACAACCCTGTAGGAGCGGCCTTGTGCCGCGAAAGGGCCGCACAACGGCCCCAATTCCCCACGTATTTTCTAGGAGCGCTCTAATGGCTGTTGGTCTTGGTCCTTTGCCCACCCTGCACCCGGTTCCCGGTTTCGAACTCGGCATCGCCTCGGCGGGCATCAAGCGCCCTGGGCGCAAGGATGTGGTGGTGATGCGCTGTGCCGAAGGCTCCAGCGTTGCTGGCGTGTTCACCCTCAACGCGTTCTGCGCCGCACCGGTGATCCTCTCCAAGCAGCGCGTGCAGGGCACCGTGCGCTACCTGCTGACCAACACCGGCAATGCCAACGCCGGCACCGGCGCCCCAGGCCTGGCGGCCGCCGAGCGCACTTGCGCCAAACTGGCCGAACTGACCGGCGTGCCTGCCGAGTCGGTACTGCCGTTCTCCACCGGCGTGATCGGTGAGCCGCTGCCGGTCGAGAAGATCGAAGGCGCGTTGCAGGCAGCCCTCGACAACCTGTCCGAGAACCACTGGGCCGAAGCCGCTACCGGCATCATGACCACCGACACCCTGCCCAAGGGGGCCAGCCGCCAGTTCCAATTCGACGGCAAGACCATCACCGTCACCGGTATCAGCAAAGGCGCCGGCATGATCCGCCCGAACATGGCCACCATGCTCGGCTACATCGCCACCGACGCCAAGGTCGCACCGCAGGTACTCAAGGACCTGATGCTCGACGGTGCCAACAAGTCGTTCAACCGCATCACCATCGACGGCGACACCTCGACCAACGACTGCTGCATGCTGATCGCCACCGGCAAGGCCGACGTGCCGGAAGTGACCGAAGCCCGCGGCGAACTGTTCGAGGCGCTGAAAAAGGCCGTGTTCGAAGTGTGCATGGACGTGGCCCAGGCCATCGTGCGTGACGGCGAAGGCGCCACCAAGTTCGTCACCGTGCAAGTCAATGGCGGCGGCAACCACCAGGAATGCCTGGACGTCGGCTACGCTGTGGCCCACTCGCCGCTGATCAAGACCGCGCTGTTCGCCTCCGACCCGAACTGGGGCCGCATCCTTGCTGCCGTAGGTCGTGCCGGTGTGCCAGAGCTGGATGTCAGCCTGATCGACGTGTACCTCGACAACGTGTGCATCGCCAGCCAGGGCGGTCGCAGCCCGAGCTACACCGAGGCGCAGGGTTCGGCAGTGATGGCCCAGGAAGAGATCACCATCCGCATCGAGCTGGGCCGTGGCCAGTGCAGCGAAACCATCTGGACTACCGACCTGTCCCACGAATACGTGAAGATCAACGCCGAATACCGCACCTGATCCGCCCCATCGAGTGGCAAGCCCGCTCCCACGCTAGTTACCCACTCTAGCGTGGGAGCGGGCTTGCCCCGCGATGCTCCCTCTGCCATGCAACATGGAGCCGCCCCATGAGCTATCACCTGATCATCGGCGACAAGCTATATTCCTCCTGGTCGCTGCGCGGCGCCCTGGCCCTCGAACTGGCCGGCGTCCCCTACGAAGAAACCCTGATCAAACTCAATCAGCCCGATACCCGTCAGCGCATTCTCGCGTTCTCGGCCACCGGCAAGGTGCCGCTGCTCAAGACCGGACACGGTGTGATCGCCGATTCCCTGGCCATCGCCGAGTACCTCAACGAGCAGCACCCCGAGGCCAGGCTCTGGCCCGAGGACGTTGCCGCCCGTGCCCAGGCGCGTTCGGCCTGCGCGCAGATGCACAGCGGCTTCTTCGCCCTGCGCGGTACCATGCCGTTCGACCTGGCCCGTGATCAGGCGCTGGATGAGCTGCCACTGGACGTGCAGGTCGATATCGACCGCATGGTCGCCTTGTGGAGCGAATGCCGCGTGGTGGCCAAGGACAATGGTCCGTTCCTGTTTGGCCGCCCGACCCTGGCCGATGCGTTCTTCGCCCCGGTGGCCGTGCGCCTGCGCACCTACCGCGTTGAAGTGCCCGCCGAAGCGGCCGCCTACATCGAGACCATTTACCAATGGCCAGCCTTCCAGGCCTGGCAGAAAGCTGGCCTGGCGGAGCGTGAAGGGTGAAACGGATTCATGTAGTGGCAGCGGTCATTCGTGGCGCCGACGGGCGCATTCTCATCGCCCGCCGTGCCGACACCCAGCACCAGGGCGGCCTGTGGGAGTTTCCCGGCGGCAAGCTGGAGGAGGGCGAGGGCGTCGAGGCGGCGCTGGCCCGTGAGCTGCGTGAAGAGCTGGGTATCGAGGTCAGCCGTTCGCGGCCACTGATCAAGGTCAGCCACGACTACCCGGACAAGCAGGTGCTGCTGGACGTGCGCGAGGTGGATGCCTTCACCGGCGAGCCCCATGGCGCGGAAGGCCAGCCGTTGGCCTGGGTGGCGCCACGCGACCTGGGCCAGTACGACTTCCCTGAAGCCAACAAGCCGATCGTCGCCGCCGCGCGCCTGCCGGATCAGTACCTGATCACGCCGGACGGGCTGGAGGTGCCGGAGCTGCTCAAGGGCATCCAGAAGGCCGTGGCCAGTGGGATCAAGCTGATCCAGCTGCGTGCCCCGGACATGTACGACCCCAAGTACCGTGACGTTGCCGTGGATGCGGTCGGCCTGTGCGCAGGCAAGGCACAGCTGATGCTCAAGGGGCCGTTGGAGTGGCTGGGCGACTTCCCGGCGGCAGGTTGGCATCTGACTGCGGCGCAGCTGCGCAAGTACGCCGCCAAGGGCCGACCGTTCCCGGAGAACCGCTGGCTGGCGGCGTCCTGCCACAGCGCCGAAGAGCTGGCGCTGGCCGAGCAGATGGGCGTGGATTTCGTCACCCTGTCGCCGGTGCAGGCGACCCAGACCCATCCGGATGCCACACCGCTCGGTTGGGATGAGGCGCAGCGCTTGATTGGCACGATCAGCCGCCCGGTGTTCCTGTTGGGTGGGGTCGGGCCGGGTGAGCGGGAGCAGGCATGGGATGCCGGTGCTCAGGGCGTAGCGGGGATTCGGGCGTTCTGGCCTGAGATCTGAGTGCGCTGGCAATCGCGGGGCAAGTCGGGGCGCCGAACCGCCGCTCCCACGCTAGTTACACACTCTAGCGTGGGAGCGGGCTTGCCCCGCGATGCTTTTCAGGCAGGCTTTGTGGCTGCCTGCCACAGCACTTCGGCTACACCCTGCCGCCGCCCGATGATCCGCGCTGCGACGAACAGCAGATCGGAAAGCCGGTTGATATACGCCAACCCCACGCCCTCCAACGGCTCCACCGCATTCAACTGCTGACACCGCCGCTCCGCCGCCCGCGCCTGGCTGCGGCACACATGCGCCTGGGCCACCAGCGTCGAACCGCCCGGCAAGATGAAGTTCTTCAACGGCCCCACTTCGTCGTTCCAGTGATCGATGGCCGCTTCGAGGCGCTCGACCTCGGCAGCGTTCAATGCCTGATAACTGGGCATGGCCAGTTCGCCCCCCAGGTCGAACAAGCGGTGCTGACACGGCGCCAGCACCTCGACCAGCTCATCCAGCCCGGCCTCCGCCAATCCTGCCAGCAACACCCCAAGCTGGCTGTTGAGGCTGTCCACCTCGCCGATCGCCTCGATCCGCGGATGGTCCTTGGGCACCCGGCGGCCATCGCCCAGGCCGGTTTCACCCTTGTCGCCGGTGCGGGTGTAGATCTTCGACAGGCGATAGCCCATATCACGTCTCCGTTTTGCTGGTGGCCGGCAGGCCGAGGGGCAGGCGCAGGGTGAAGCAGGTGCCCTGGCCGGGCGTGGAGTGCACTTCCATCTGCCCTTTGTGGTTGTTCGTAATGATGAAGTACGAGACCGACAGCCCAAGGCCGGTGCCCTGGCCGATCTCCTTGGTGGTGAAGAACGGCTCGAAGGTGCGCTTGCGCACGGCCTCGGGCATGCCCACGCCATTGTCCTCCACCTGGATTTCCGCCCAGGGCGGGTTAAGCCGGGTGCGCAGGGTGATGCGCCCCGGCTCGCTGGGCTGCGGGCGCTGGTGGATGGCTTGGGCGGCGTTCTTCAGCAGGTTGAGCAGTACCTGCTCCAGCTCGTTGGCGGTGCCGGGCACAGCGCCGAGCTGCGGGTCGAACTGGCGGACGATGGCTTGGCCCTTGAAGTCGAAGCCGATGGCCAGGTCGAAGTCGTTGCCGGCGATCTCCACCGCCTGGTCGATCAGCGCCGGCAGGTCGCAAGGCGCCAGCTGACGGTTGCTGAGGCGGCTGAAACTGAGCATGTGGGTGACGATCTTCGCCGCCCGGGCACCGGCCTGCTGAATGCCGTCGAGCAGTTGCGGCACTTCGCGGCTGTCCAGGTAGCGGTTGACGGCCGGCAGGTCCAGGCCCAGCTCGGTGGCCTGTTCCAGGTTGCGCGGCAGCTCCGGCGACAGGCGCCGGCGGATGTTCTGCACGTTGTGCAGGATCGCCCCCAGCGGGTTGTTGATCTCATGGGCCATGCCCGCCGCCAGGCCACCGACCGAGAGCATCTTCTCCGACTGCACCATCATTTCTTCCAGCGACAGGCGCTGGGTGATGTCGTCGATACGGATCACCACGCCACGGCCGCCGCCGCCGGTCAGTGGGTAGAAGGTCAGGGCGTAGTGGCGCAGGTCATCGCCCTTGGGCCAGGTGACCCGCTCGATCTTCGCCACCCGGTGCTTCTCGACGCTTTCCTTGAGCTGCGGCAAGAACGGCTTGAGCGGCGTGAAGGCAAGGAAGATCGGCTGGTTCAGCGCTTCGTCCAGCGGCGTGCCGGAAAGCACCGTGGCTTCGTGGTTCCACTGGGTGACGTAGAGCTGCTCGTCGAGGGCGATCAGCGCCGAGGGCATGGAGTCGATGATGCTGTTCAGATAGTTCTGGAAGCCCGTGAGTTTCTTTTCGATCTTGCTGCGCACCTGGACTTCCAGCTCCAGCTTGCGGTTGGTGTGGCGGGTTTCTTCCGCCAGGCCCTGGGCCTGGTCGTAGGCCTGCTGGAACTCGTCGCGGGCACCCTTGAGCTGCTGCTCGCGGGCTTCGATGCGCGACAGCATGGTGTTGAAGGCATCGGCCAGGCTGCCGATCTCGTCATCGTTGCCGCGCTGGGCCCGCAGGGCGTAGCTCTCTTCCCGGGTGACCTGGCGCGACAGTTCTTCGAGGTTGTTGATCGGCAGGGTGATCAAGCGCTTGATCTGCCGGGCGATGACCAGCCATAGCAGGATGCTGAATACCAGGATCGCCAGGCTGGCGGAGAGGGTGCCGGTGTAGAACGCCATCGGCAGCTCGCTGCTGGCCACCAGCAGCAGGTGCGCGGGCGGGTTGGCGTTGCGCGGCAGGCGGATCAGCTGGGTACTGCGAAACTCCATCAGGCGCCAGCCGTCGATGTTGCGATAACGCTTGGGCAGGGTGAGGGCGTCGCCGTGCTGGAGCTGGGCGAGCATCTGCCCATCGCCACCGTAGATGGCCGCCGCGCGCAACGGCGAGTAGCTGTCGAGCTCCTTGAGCAGGGCGCTGGCGGTCTCCGGGGAGTCGCCGGCCCGGGAGGACAACTGCGGGTTGGACACCAGCTTGCCGATGGTCTGCAGCGCCTGGGGCGCCATGCTTTCCTGGGTGATCCAGTAGGCGGCGCTGATGAACGCCAGGTTAGCGACCAGCAATATGGTGACCAGCAGCACCAGCAGGGCCGCCAGCAGTTTCTGCCCGACCGGGAGGTTTTCCAGGCGTTGGCGCAGGCTCATGAGTCAGGGGGTATCCATGTCCGGTGGATGGGCCAGTCAGTCGCTGGGCAGGCCGCGGGCCTTCAGGCTATCGACCAGGCGCCGTTGCAGGTGTTCCAGCTGCGGCACGCTTGCCCCGTGGCGGGCGGCGACGCGACAGGCGTGGCCCAGCAGGTAATGGACCTCGGTGCGCCGGCCATGACGCACGTCCTGGTACATGGAAGAGTAGTTGGCGGCGGTGGCGAGGATCACCCGTTGCACTTCTTCCGTCAGGTCGTTGGCGGCCTCGGGCTGGCCGCAGCGCAGCAGCAGGTTGGCCAGCTCGTCGCACAGCTGGTCGACTTCGGTCAGGTGCCCGAGCAGCCCGCCGTTCTGGCAGTCGTGCAGCACCGTCAAGGGGTTGATGGCGCAGTTGAGCGCCAGTTTGCGCCACAGCCGCGAGAGGATGTCGAGGCTCCACTGGGCAGGAATGCCGGCGTCGTGGAGGTCGTCGAACCACTCCGGCACGGCGGGGTTGAGCGGGTTGCCCAGCCAGTTGAAACCATGGCCGGCGAAGCGCACCTGCCAGTCCGCTTCGCGGAACGCGCCCTCGGTGCTGGAGGCGAAGATGCAACGGGCATGGGGCACCTGGTCGGCCACTTCATCCTGGCTGCCCAGGCCGTTCTGCAGTAGCACCAGCTCGGCACCTTCGGCCAGCCGCGGGGCCAGGCGTGCCACGGCGGGGGCCGCGTCATAGGCCTTGCAGGCCACCAGCAAGCGGTGGATTGGGCCGGGGGCATCGTGGGTTTCGCCGGGGATCGCGTAGAGGCTGCTGCGGTCCTGTTCGACCAGGGTCAGCCCGCCGACGGCCTGGTAGGCCGCCAGGCGCTGCTGGTCGCGCAGGATCAGGCGGACCGCCTTGCCGGCGCGGGCCAGGCGGCAGGCCCAGAGGCTGCCGAGGCTACCGGCGCCGAGAATATGCCAGGTGCTGCTCATCTGCGTTTCGCAACCCGTTATAATGAGCCCGCATTTTAACCCCCTAACCCCGACGCGCTCCATCTTCAAGCTGAGCGCGCTGTTTTTTTATGGAGAACCCCCATGCCTTCGTTCGACGTGGTATCGGAACTGGACAAGCACGAAGTCACCAACGCGGTGGACAACGCGGTGAAGGAACTGGACCGCCGCTATGACCTCAAGGGCAAGGGCACCATCGAGTTCAAGGACAAGGAGCAGACCGTGCTGCTGACCGCCGAAGCCGAGTTCCAGCTCGAGGCGATGGTCGAAATCCTGCGTCTGGCCCTGGTCAAGCGCAAGATCGACGTCAAGTGCCTTGAAGTGAAGGACGCCTATCCGTCCGGCAAGGAGATGAAGCAGGAAGCCAAGTTCCGCGAAGGCATCGACAAGGACCTGGCGAAAAAGATCGTTGCCCACATCAAGGACGCCAAGCTCAAGGTCCAGGCTTCGATCCAGGGCGAGCAGGTACGCGTCACCGGCAAGAAGCGCGACGACCTGCAGGAGGCGATCGCTGCGTTGCGCGCCAAGGAGTTCGACATGCCGCTGCAGTTCAACAACTTCCGCGACTGATCGGGACAGGGCAGGAACCTTGATGGCTCAATGATGTCCATCGGTTCCTGCGGTCGCTGAATGCTGTGCGGCCCGTTTCAATATGTTTTTTGCCGCTTGGCATCAGGAGTGGATAACGATGGATTTGAATGCAGAGGTCGACCAGCTGGTTCGCCAGTCGCAGACTTGGCTACCGCTGATCATGGAATACGGCAGCCGCCTGCTGCTGGCCTTGCTGACGCTGGCGATTGGCTGGTGGATCATCAGCCGGGTCAGCGAGCGGCTGGGCAAACTGGTTGGCCTGAAGGCCGACGCGGCGTTGCAGGGCTTTATCAGCACCCTGGCCAACATCGTGCTGAAAGTGCTGTTGATGGTCAGCGTGGCGTCGATGATCGGCATCGAGACCACCTCGTTCGTCGCCGCCATCGGTGCCGCCGGCCTGGCCATCGGCCTGGCCTTGCAGGGCAGCCTGGCGAACTTCGCCGGGGGTGTGCTGATCCTGATGTTCCGCCCGTTCCGCATCGGCGACTGGATCGAAGCCCAGGGCGTCGCCGGCACCGTGGACAGCATCCAGATCTTCCACACCGTGCTGCGTACCGGTGACAACAAGACGGTGATCATGCCCAACGGCAGCCTGTCCAACGGCATCATCACCAACACCAACCGTCAGCCGACCCGCAAGGTGGTGTTCGACGTGGGTGTCGATTATGACGCCGACCTGCAGAAGGCCCGCAATGTGCTGCTGGAGCTGGCCCAGGACCCGCGTGTGCTGCAGGATCCGGCGCCGCAGGCGGTGGTGTCGACCCTGGGTGACAGTTCGATCACCGTGTCGCTGCGCATCTGGACCAAGACTGCCGACTACTGGGACGTGATGTTCATGCTCAACGAGCATGCCCGTGACCGTCTCAAGGCCGAGGGGATCGACATTCCCTTTCCGCAGCGGGTGATCCGTGTGGTGCAGGAGACTGCCCTGCAGTAACCCGGCAGCGACACCAATCGCGGGGCAAGCCCGCTCCCACGCACCTTGTAAGGGGCGTGGGAGCGGGCTTGCCCCGCGATGCTTTTTGCTCCCCTTACACTTGCTCACAGCAATCCGCCGTCATTTCTGGCATATAGCCTGACCCCACCCGTGCACACCTGATACCGATCATGAAACCACTGCTGTACATCACCCCCTTGCGAGCCTTGCTGTTCGGCCTGACCCTGGCGCTGTTCGAGCTGCTGACCTATCTGGCCAGCGATGCCGTCATGCCCGCCATGCCGGTCGTGGTCGGCGACCTGGACGCCAGCCCGGAATTCATCCCCCACGCCCTCAACCTGTACCTGCTGGGCGGGGTGGTGCTGCAATGGCTGATCGGCCCGCTCGCCGACCGTTACGGCCGGCGCCCGCTGCTGCTGACGGGCTGCCTGTTCTTCGGCGTGGCCTGCCTGGCGACGTTCTGGGTGCATGACATCGGCCTGTTCAACCTGCTGCGCCTGTTGCAGGGCATCGGCCTGGGCTTCGTGGTCACGGTCAGCTACCCGGCCCTCAACGAGGCGTTCAGCGAGGCCGACGCGGTGCGCATGATGGCGTTGCTGGCCAACATTGCACTGCTGTCGCCGCTGCTCGGGCCGCTGGTGGGCACCTTGATGTTGCAGTGGCTGGACTGGCGCTGGCTGTTCGTGGCGTTCGCCGTCGGCGCGGTGCTGTGCTGGCTGTTGCTGTACCGCTTGATGCCGGAAACCCTGGGGGTGGAACGCCGCGACGGCTCATGCCTGCCGTTCACGCCGATCCACCTGCTGCCGCTGTTGGCCGGCTATGGCCAGTTGCTGGCCAACCGCCGGTTTGTCGCGGGCAGCGCGGCGCTGGGCCTGGTCGGGTTGCCCCTAATCGGCTGGATCGGCCTGTCGCCGGTGCTGCTGATCCACGACGAAGGCCTGAGCACGATGGAATACGCGCTGTGGCAGTTGCCGGTGTTCGCCGGGCTGATCCTCGGCAACCTGATCATCAACCGCATCGCAGACCGTTACCCGCTGCCGGCACTGGTGCGCGGGGCCCTTTGGCCTTACCTGGCGGGCCTGTCGTTGATGGTCGCGGCAACCTGGTACTGGCCGACAGTGACCAGCGTGGTCGCCGGCATGTCGCTGTACGCGCTGGGGCTGGGTGTGGCCAACGCGGTGCTGTACCGCATGACGTTGTTCGCCAGCGAACAGAGCAAGGGGCTGGTGTCGGCGATGCTGGGGATGATCACCATTGCCTTGCTGGGGTTGGGAGGCGCACTGCTGGCTATGCTGGGTGCGGGCGCGAGCCTGATGCACTTTGCCCTGGCAGCAGGCATTGCAGGGGCGCTGGCGCTGTGGCCGTTGTGGTTCGTGGTGGGTGGCCGTCCTGATGAAGGGGCCGTGGCACGGTAGAAGCATCGCGGGGCAAGCCCGCTCCCACGCTAGCAATCCTAAAGGCTCACAGCGTGGGAGCGGGCTTGCCCCGCGATGAGGCCCTTGAAGGCCTAGTTCTGTTCAGCTGCCGGGCTCTCCACCGGCACCGGCTTTCCCCGACCGGCTTCCTGCCGCCACTGCAAGGCGATCAGGATCAAGGTCGGCACGCCCAGCAGGGCGGTGATCAGGAAGAAGTCGTGGTAGCCGAACTTCTCCACCATCACCCCTGAATAGCCGCCGATCAGGCGCGGCAGCAGCAGCATGATCGAGCTGAGCAGGGCATATTGCGTGGCCGAGAACTTCAGGTTGGTCAGGCTCGACAGGTAGGCGACGAACGCCGAGGTGGCCAGGCCCGAGCTGAAGTTGTCCAGCGAGATGGTCACCACCAGCATTTCCAGGTTCGGCCCCATGTCGGCCAGCATCAGGAACAGGATGTTGGTCGCCGCCGACGCCGCGCCGCCGATGAACAGGATCGGCAGGATGCCGAAGCGCACGATCAGCAGGCCGCCGGCACCGGCACCGACCAGAGTCATGATCAGGCCGAAGATCTTGCTGACGCTGGCGATCTGGTCCTTGGTGAAGCCCATGTCGATATAGAACACGTTGGCCATCACGCCCATCACCGTGTCGGACATGCGGTAGGTGGCGATCAACCCGAGCAGCAACAGGGCCTGCCAGCGGTAGCGGCTGATGAAGTCGTTGACCGGGGTGAGCACCGGGGCCAGGCCGCGACGACCGAGGGACGACAGGCACGCCCAGCTCAGCAGTGCATAGAGCAGCAGGCGCAGGAAGGCGCGGTCTTCGAGCAGCAGGTCGAGCGGGGTGGCGTCGCCGAACAGCACGCTTGCCCAGTCGGTGTTGAACATCTGGGTGAAGCTGGCGGGTACTGATACCAGCAGGATGATCAGTACGAACACCGATGCCAACTGGTGCATCAGCCCGTAGCGCGCCGCCGACAGCTGGGTGCGCAGCGGAACTGGGGGTTCACGCATGATCAGCGTGGTAAACACCGCCGGCAGCATCAGCACGCCGAACAGCACGTAGGTGCCGGTCCAGGCTTGATGCAGGTAGCTGAAACCGGTAGAGCCGAACCACTCGGCGAAGAACAGTGCGCCGGCCGTGGCCAGCAGGGCGGCGACCCGGTAGCCGGCCATGTAGCTGGCGGCCAAAGCAGCCTGGCGCTGGTCGTCGGCGATTTCCAGGCGATAGGCATCGACGGCGATGTCCTGGGTAGCCGAGGCAAAAGCCACCAGCACGGCCAGCGCAACCAGCCACGACAGGTGTTTCTGCGGGTCGCAGAAGCCCATGCCGACCAGGCCCAGCACCACCAGCACCTGCGACAGCAGCAACCACGAACGGCGCCGGCCCATGCCGCCGAGCAGCGGCAGGCGCCATTGGTCGAGCAGGGGCGACCACACCCACTTGAAGGCATACGCCAGGCCGATCAGGCTGGCGTAACCGATGGTTTCGCGCGCCACACCCGCCTCGCGCAACCAGACCGACAGGGTCGAGAACACCAGCATGTACGGCAGGCCGGCGGCGAATCCGAGCAGCAGAAGTACCAAGGTTGACGGGCTGGCATAGGCAGCGAGCGCAGCGCGCCAGGTTTTACGGGGCATGGGCCAACATCTGCCTCAAGTTTGCGAAAACAAAGCGCGCACTCTAACCGCTGTGCTCCATCGGGCGCCAGCCATGGCGCGCCATATCCACACGATTATTGGCTACATTCACGCCTTCTGCGCGCAGACGGGCACGCTGTTCGTCGCCGGATGGGGTGCCTAGGGCCAGGCTCAGGCGCCCCCCCGCGCCGAGCACCCGGTGCCACGGCAGGCGGGTGTCCGCGGGCAGTTGCCCGAGGGTGCGGCCAACCCAGCGTGCCGCGCGGCCGAGGCCCGCCAGCTCGGCGAGCTGGCCGTAGCTGACCACCTTGCCCGGCGGTACCTGGCCGAGCACCGAATACAGAGCCATTCGTCGGGCTTCGGCATCTTCCGGTGGGGGAGCAGAGGTGGCAGACATCAGAGCCCCCCTGGCCTGTAGATGAAACCGGACGGATGGCAACGGCAAACAAGAGTGGAACTCATCGGCATGGTCTGGGTCTGTCCTTGCTCATGGCGTGGGCATCTGGATAATGCCCGGCTTTTTTCGGCAAATCGAATCCGTAGTCCACTTATGTTCTCAAGAATTCTGCTCTGCTTCTTCGCTGTTTCGCTTTGCACCTCGGCCTTGGCCGATACCGTGTGGATGAAGAACGGCGATCGACTCAGTGGCAAGATCACCGTCTTCGACGGCGGCAAGTTGCTGCTGGAGACCTCATACGGTGGTTCGATCGCCCTGGACTGGAAACAGGTGAAGACCCTTGAGAGCGACCAGGAACTGCTGGTCAAGCAGGACGCCTACAGCGGCGAGAAGGCCAAGTCGCTCAAGGCTGCTGAACCGGGCAAGGTAACCTTGGCCAACGGTGATGCACCCAAGACCGTGGAGCTTGCCAGCATCGAGCAGATCATGAAGCCCCGCCCGCTGGTCGAGGACTTCCTGTGGAAAGGCAATGTCGACGTGGCGCTGGACTACAAGCGCGCCGAGAACGACACCGATGACTACGACGTCAGCTTCAAGACCACCGCGCGCCACGGTCGCTGGCGGCACAACGCCGAAGGCGAATACAACCGCGAGAGCAAGGACGAGGCGACCACCGCCAACAACTGGAGCGCGGAATATGCCCTAGACCGGTTCATCACCGATAAATGGTTCTGGCAGGGGCGCCTGGAGTACAAGCGCGACCAGATCGAAGAGCTGGCGCGCCAGCGCACCGTCGGTACCGGCCCGGGCTATCAGTTCTGGGATGACGAACTGGGGGCGTTCTCGTTGGGCTCGCTGATCAACCGCACCGATTACCAGTATCGCGATGGCGGCAAGGACAACTTCTACGCCGCAGCCGTGAAGTGGGACTACATCCGCTACCTGATCGGTAAGAAAGTGCAGTTCTTCACCAATGGCGAGGTCGGCAAGCCGTTTGGTGGCGTCGCCGACTACGCCCTCGATGCGGAAATGGGGCTGCGCTACAAGGTCACCGAATGGGCTTCGCTCAACCTCAAGGCGGAAAAAGACCTGATCAAGGGCACCGATGATCGTGATCTCGACAAGACCCGCTACACCGCCGGTTTCGGCGTGACCTGGTAGGTCCCGGGCCGGTACGCGACCGGCCTGTCTGGCACCTGGCGGTGATAATGCTTATCTTGTCTGTCACCCCGCCCATCGCCAGGAGCCCCTTCGTGAGTACCAACGCCCTTCGCCCAGCCCGGGAACTGCTGCTCAAGGAGTACCGTGGCGTGCTCTCCACCCATTCCAAGTCGATGCCGGGCTTCCCGTTCGGTTCGGTGGTCCCCTACTGCCTGGACGCCGATGGGCACCCCGTCATTCTTATCAGCCGCATCGCCCAGCACACCCACAACCTGCAGAAGGACCCGAAGTGTTCGCTGCTGGTGGGCGAACGTGAGGCCGAGGACGTGCAGGCAGTAGGGCGCCTGACGGTGATGGCCGAGGCGCACAAGCTCAGCGACGAGGCGGCCATCGAAGCAGCCGCCGCGCGCTACTACCGCTACTTTCCGGAGTCGGCGAACTACCACAAGGCCCACGATTTCGACTTCTGGGTCCTGCTACCGGTGCGCCACCGCTACATCGGCGGTTTCGGCGCGATTCACTGGCTTGACCAGGTCACCTTGGCCAACCCCTTCGCCGGCGCTGCTGAAGCGAGCATGATCGAGCACATGAACAGCGACCATGCCAATGCGATCGCCCATTACGTCGCGCTGAGCGGCCTGCCGAGCACGACAGCGGCTGAAATGGTCGGCATCGACAGCGAAGGCATGCACCTGCGTATCGGCCAGGCGGTGTACTGGCTGGCCTTCCCAACAACTTGTAATACCCCGACACAAGTCCGTGAAGCCCTGGTGCTGCTGGCTCGCGCCGAACAGTGGCCGACGCTGGCGCGCGCCGAGGGTTGAAAAAACGCCTGCACGCATCCATCTGATGCTCCTACAGGAAGATGTTCTTCCGTCGAGGAATTCGTGATGCGTGCCTTTTTACTGCTGTTTCTCCTTTTCCCTGTGCTGGAGCTGTTCGTCTTCGTCAAGGTCAGCGCCGCCATCGGTTTCTTTCCGGCGCTGCTGCTGATCATCGCCGGTTCCGCACTGGGTGTGCTGGTGATGCGCGTCGCCGGCCTTGCGACCGCCCTGCGTGCCCGTGAGAGCCTGCAGCGCGGCGAGTTGCCCGCCGAAGAAATGTTCCAGGGGCTGATGATGGCGGTGGGTGGTGGCCTGTTGCTGCTGCCGGGCTTCATCAGTGACGTGCTGGGCCTGCTGTGCCTGCTGCCGTTCACCCGCCGCCTGGTGGCCGGCAAGCTGCGCCGCCGCGCCGAAGAGCAGGCCCTGCGCCAGCGGGCGTTCCAGGACGACCCATTCCAGGCCCAGCCCCGAGATCCCGGCCACCGCCCCAATGTGATCGAAGGCGAGTACGAGCGCCGCGACAAGTAAGCCAATCAACGCTCGGCAGCTGCCGCGATGGGGCCTCTTCAGGCTTGATCGCGGGGCAAGCCCGCTCCCACGATTGATTTTGCGAACCTTGGTAAAAATTTTGCGTTGCAAGCCTTGTAATCGAATAAGCCGGCCTCATGTATGTGGTCACCGCAAGGTTTCTGGTGGTGACACCAGACATGACACAGGTGGTTCGCCCTTCGCGGGCCACCCCCGGCAACGCCGGACCGCATCAACCCGCCGGTGCTGACACCGGCCGATGAAAACCACTATTTGGGAGAGATCGACAATGAAGCTTCGTCCTCTGCATGACCGCGTCGTTATCCGTCGCAGCGAAGAAGAATCGAAAACCGCTGGCGGTATCGTCCTGCCGGGTTCGGCCGCTGAAAAACCGAACCGCGGCGAAGTCGTCGCTGTCGGCACCGGTCGCATCCTGGACAACGGCGAAGTTCGCGCGCTGGCCGTGAAAGTGGGTGACAAAGTGGTTTTCGGCCCTTATTCGGGCAGCAACACCGTGAAAGTCGATGGCGAAGACCTGCTGGTCATGGCCGAAAACGAAATCCTGGCCGTTGTCGAAGGCTGATTTCCCCGACTTCCCGTTACTCCAAAGAATTCCAAGGATTAAACGATCATGGCTGCTAAAGACGTAAAATTCGGCGATTCCGCCCGTAAGAAAATGCTGGTTGGTGTCAACGTTCTGGCTGACGCGGTAAAAGCGACCCTGGGCCCGAAAGGCCGCAACGTGGTCCTGGCCAAGAGCTTCGGCGCCCCGACCATCACCAAGGACGGCGTTTCCGTCGCCAAAGAAATCGAACTGAAAGACGCCTTCGAGAACATGGGCGCCCAGCTGGTCAAGGAAGTCGCTTCCAAGGCCAACGACGCTGCCGGTGACGGCACCACCACCGCTACCGTCCTGGCTCAAGCCATCGTCAACGAAGGCCTGAAAGCCGTCGCTGCCGGCATGAACCCGATGGACCTCAAGCGCGGCATCGACAAGGCCACCGCCGCCGTCGTCGCCGAGCTGAAGAACCTGTCCAAGCCGTGCGCCGATTCCAAGGCCATTGCCCAGGTCGGCACCATCTCCGCCAACTCCGACAACTCCATCGGTGAAATCATCGCCGAAGCCATGGAAAAAGTCGGTAAAGAAGGCGTGATCACCGTTGAAGAAGGCTCGGGCCTGGAAAACGAACTGTCCGTCGTAGAAGGCATGCAGTTCGACCGCGGCTACCTGTCGCCGTACTTCATCAACAAGCCGGACACCATGGTTGCCGAGCTGGAAGGCCCGCTGCTGCTGCTGGTCGACAAGAAGATCTCCAACATCCGCGAACTGCTGCCAGTACTGGAAGCCGTTGCCAAGTCCGGCCGCCCGCTGCTGATCGTTGCCGAAGACGTCGAAGGCGAAGCGCTGGCTACCCTGGTCGTCAACAACATGCGCGGCATCGTCAAGGTTGCTGCGGTCAAGGCACCGGGCTTCGGCGACCGCCGCAAGGCCATGCTGCAGGACATCGCCGTCCTGACCGGCGGCCAGGTCATCTCCGAAGAAATCGGCCTGTCCCTGGAGACCGCCACCCTGGAGCACCTGGGTAACGCCAAGCGCGTCATCCTGTCCAAGGAAAACACCACCATCATCGATGGTGCTGGCGCCGACACCGAGATCGAAGCCCGCGTCAAACAGATCCGTGCCCAGATCGAAGAAACCTCTTCGGACTACGACCGTGAGAAGCTGCAAGAGCGTCTGGCCAAACTGGCTGGCGGTGTTGCCGTGATCAAGGTCGGTGCTGGCACCGAAGTTGAAATGAAAGAGAAGAAAGCCCGCGTTGAAGACGCCCTGCACGCTACCCGTGCAGCCGTCGAAGAAGGCGTGGTGCCTGGCGGCGGTGTTGCCCTGGTGCGTGCCCTGTCGGCCATCGCTGACCTCAAAGGCGACAACGAAGATCAGAACGTCGGTATCGCCCTGCTGCGTCGCGCTGTCGAAGCCCCGCTGCGCCAGATCACTGCCAACGCCGGCGACGAGCCAAGCGTTGTGGCCGACAAGGTCAAGCAAGGTTCGGGCAACTACGGCTACAACGCCGCTACCGGCGAATACGGCGACATGATCGAGATGGGCATCCTGGACCCAGCCAAGGTCACCCGTTCGGCTCTGCAAGCCGCAGCTTCGATCGGCGGTCTGATGATCACCACCGAAGCCATGGTTGCCGACCTGCCGGAAGACAAGCCAGCTGCTGGCATGCCTGACATGGGCGGCATGGGTGGCATGGGCGGCATGATGTAAGCCAGCCTTACCCCCAGCTGTAATGAAAAGCCCCGCCTAGTGCGGGGCTTTTTGTTTGAAGCTGTCTTTGGGGCTGCTGCGCAGCCCATCGCCGGCAAGCCGGCTCCCACACGGACCGCGCAGATCTTGACCGGTGGGAGCCGGCTTGCCGGCGATGGGGCGCGAAGCGGCCTCCGCATCAGGCAACGCTGCGCTCGCCAACGGGCGCCTGCGCCATCCCCCGGCGATACAGCACCAGGTAGTAACACCCCAGCCCGATGAGCCAGCAGAACACCGCGGTCCAGATGTTGTGCGAGAGAAAGTGCGCACCCTGCATCATCCTGCCCACCGACAGCACCGACCCTGCCACAAACGCCAGCCCCAGCGCCGCCTTGGCCAGGCGCGGCCGACGATCGCGCAGCACGAAGAACAGCGCGAACAGGCAGAAACCGGTCGCCGCATGGCCACCCGGCCAGCACAGGCCAGCCTTGTCGGTCGCCGGGCGTGGCTCGAGCAGCTTGCTGTAGGTTTCGCTACCGCCGAACTGGCTCAGGCTCCACGGGCACTGCACCTGGGTCAGTTGCTTGAGCGGGGTGACGAAGGCCGTGGACAGGCTCAGTGCCAGCACCAGGCAGCCCAGTTCACGACGCCAGCCGAGCAGGCGTTGCCAGAAGAAGCTGGCGATGAACGCTGCGACGGCCACCAGGCTCAAGGCGATGACCACCTGCTTGACCCGGTCGTGCAGGATGGTTTCCAGCACGTAGCTGTGGCGACCGATGAACTCCCCGGCAGCCCGGTCGAAGAACAGGTTGGCCAGGTCCATGTCTACCGATGTCCATTCCAGCAGGATCAACGCGACGATGGTGACGAAAGGGATGCCCAGGTAGAGCCACGGATTGATCGGGCGTGGGCGAATGGTTTCCTGCATGACAGCTCCAGGGGTGGAAAAAGACCGGGCATTGTCGGGTGCCCGCTATCCTGTGTCCGTGAAGGTTCGGTGAAAAAACTGTCAAGCCTGGTGAATTTTGCCAAGGGCTGGCACAGCGCGGGCGATGGCCTTAAGCTGCCGCCGAGCGAAGCGCGGTACAGGAGACCCCGATGCGTATTCTTTTGGTTGAAGACAACCGCGACATCCTGGCCAACCTGGCCGACTACCTGGGCATGAAGGGCTACACGGTGGACTGCGCCCAGGATGGTCTGTCGGGGCTGCACCTGGCCGCCACCGAGCATTACGACCTGATCGTGCTCGACATCATGCTCCCCGGCATCGACGGCTACACGCTGTGCAAGCGCCTGCGCGAGGATGCCCGGCGCGATACCCCGGTGATCATGCTCACCGCCCGCGACCAGCTGGATGATCGTCTGCAGGGCTTCCGCTCCGGTGCCGATGATTACCTGCTCAAGCCATTCGCCTTGTCCGAACTGGCAGCGCGCATTGAAGCGGTGCTGCGTCGGGCTCAGGGCGGCGGTCGGCGTACCTTGCAGGTGGCCGACCTGAGCTATGACCTCGACACGCTCGAAGTGACCCGTGAGGGCCGCTTGCTCAAGCTCAACCCGGTGGGCCTCAAGCTGCTCGCCGTGCTGATGCAGAAAAGCCCCCACGTGCTGCGCCGCGAAGTGCTGGAAGAGGCCCTGTGGGGCGATGATTGCCCCGACAGCGACAGCCTGCGCAGCCACGTCCATCAGCTGCGCCAGGTGATCGACAAACCGTTCGACAAACCCCTGCTGCATACCGTCCATGGCGTCGGCTATCGCCTCGCCGAGGGCCGCGATGGAGTTTAAGCAGAGCCTTGCCCAGCGCATCATCATCGCCTTTGCGTTAATGAGCGCGCTGGTGGCCGGGGCCTTTGCCTTCGGCATTGTCGCCACCGTGCACCTGGTCGAGGAGCGCCTGATTTCCTCGGTGCTCGGCGGCGACCTGCAGCGTCTGTTGCGCATGGACAGTGTCAGCGACTGGAGCCACCGGCCGCGCCCGGACCAGCTGTTCTACTTCAGCGGCGGGCGGGATGACTTCGAGCTGCCCAAGGACTTGCGGCATCTGGAAGCGGGCTTCCATGAGGTGTTCCGCGACCAGTTGTCGTATCACGCGATGGTCGAGATCGTCGATGGCCGGCGCTATGTGCTGCTGCAGGACCAGAGCGATTTCGAGGAGCGTGAGCGGGTGCTGTTCGCCGTGGTGGTGGTGGGCTTCGTGCTCAGCCTGGCGCTGGCGGTGATTCTCGGTTGGGTGTTGGCGCGACGGGTGATGGCGCCGGTGATCCGCCTGGCTCGCCAGGTGCGTCATCGCGACCAGTTGCTCGGCCTGGCGCCACCGCTGGCGCCGGATTACGCGGCGGACGAGGTAGGTCAGCTGGCGGTGGCCTTCGACGATACCCTGGGCCGGCTGCGTGATGCGCTGACCCGTGAACGGCTGTTTACCAGCGACGTCAGCCATGAACTGCGTACGCCATTGATGGTGCTGGCCACCTCGTGCGAGCTGCTGATTGAAAACCCCAACCTGGACAGCCGTGCGCGCAGCCAGGTCGAGCGCATCGCACGGGCCATCGAGGAGATGCGTGAGCTGGTCAAGACCTTCCTCATGCTGGCCCGCGCGCAACGTGATGAAGGCGCAATCGCCGCCCAGGCGACCCTGCGTGAAGTGGCCGATGATCTGACCGCCGTATGGCGTGACACCATTGAGCAGAAGGGACTGGCCCTTTACTACGATGGTCGGGTGAGTGCCGGTCCGGCGCTGTACAACGCCACCTTCCTGCAATCGGTCATGGGCAACCTGCTGCGCAACGCCGCCCATTACACCGATGGCGGCTATATCCGCCTGAGCCTGGAGCCCAACGGGTTCAGTGTCGAGGACAGTGGGGTGGGTATCCCGGAAGAGCAGCGCGAAGCGATGTTCCGCCCGTTTGTGCGCGGTGACGAGCGCCGTGGCGAGGGCTTGGGCCTGGGCCTGTCGTTGGTGCAGCGGATCTGCGATGACCAGGGCTGGAGGGTCACCCTGAGCACCACGCTGCCCCACGGTTGCCGCTTCCAGGTAGACCTGAGCCAAGGCAGCAAGGTGCTCGACGAGGGCCAGGGCGACAGTAAGGTTCTGGATCCGAATTAACGTCTTGTAACACCTGTTCTGTTTGATCACAGATTTTTCACATCGGCATGACCTGATTCCTACGCGTACCTGCCTAACGTGCACGCATTGGAATCAGGAGATGCTCGATGCGTAGCCCCATCAAACTCGAATTTTCCGAAAAGTATGATCGGGATCATGCCCGCGACTACTTCCTCAAGCATCAGGATGGCTTGGCCAGGCGGCTGTCGCACAAGCGCGATGAGCAGATGGCCCGACATGCCTTGGCCTTGGCCGGCGAGCCAGGCCTGGTTCTGGACTTGCCATGCGGTGCCGGGCGTTTCTGGCCCCTGTTAGCGGAAAAGCCCAACCGGGTGATCATTGGTGCTGACAATTCCGCGGCGATGATCGAGACAGCCTGTGCAGCACAACCGCCAGAGGTGGTGGCACGGGTACGCCCTTTGCAGACTTCCGCCTTTGCCATTGACTTGCCAGACAACGCGGTCGACAGCATCTTCTGCATGCGGCTGTTCCACCATATTGGTGACCCGGCCCACCGCAAAACAATTCTCTCTGAATTTCAAAGGGTTAGCCGTGACAGTGTCATCCTGTCACTGTGGGTGGATGGCAACTTCAAAGCATGGCGACGCAAGAAACTTGAAGCTCGACGCAGTGTCAGAGCCCAGCAGGACAGCTACCAGAACCGCTTTGTGTTACCGGCGGCTACAGTAGAAGAAGAATTTACGGCTGCAGGTTTCAGAATTCAGGAGCGGCTCGACTTTCTGCCGTTCTACGCGATGTGGCGCGTATACGTTTTACGTAAGGGGTAGTGATAGATGGCGGCAGTGCAGAACGAGTCCGGGCAGTTTGATTTCTACTGGCAGCAGCAGGGCGAATGGGTCGAGGAACCCAACCAGCGGCGTGGTGGCGAAAGCGGCGTGCAACGTCTGTGCGACGCCAGCGGCCAGCTGTTGTACGCCAAGCGCCAGGTCGGCCATATCTACCGGAGCCTGCTGCACCCGTTCGGTCGGCCCACGGTGTTGCGCGAACTCGATGCCTTGAACAGTTTCGAGCAGTTGGGTGTGCGCGTGCCACGTATCGTGTTTGCCGGTGCCGAGCGCGATGCCGATCACCAGTGGCGTGCGCTGCTGGTCAGCGAAGCGTTGGACGGTTTTGTCGACCTGGATACCTGGTACGGCGAAGGCGCACGTGAACGTTATCCCCAGGCTGTCCATGAGCGGATGTTCAAGGACCTTGCCGACAACCTGGCGCGCATGCACCTGGGGCACTGGCAGCATGGCTGCCTCTATGGCAAGCATGTGTTCGTCAAGGTGATCGGCACGGGTGAGCAGGCCCGGGTTGAAGTGGCCTTGCTCGACTTGGAGAAGTGCCGGCGGCGAATCAGCTGCCAACGGGCGGCGTACAACGATTTGCGTCAGTTGCGGCGCCATTCGTCGATCACCGACGCGGAATGGCAGACCTTGCTCTATTTTTACCAGATGGCGTTTGGCAGCGCTGTCAAAGGGTTAGAGCAATGAAACTAGAAATCGCTCGAGCTTTGTTTCTTGTTGGGGCACTGGCGGTGACCACGGTGGCTGCGGCTGCCTGGGAGCAGCCGGGGCTGACGGTGTTCAGCAAGGCCGAGGTCGGTGGTTTGTGCCCGCTGCCGCGGGAGGCGAAGGTCGAGCAGGTGTCCGTTAAGCCGGATCATGATTTTTTGTTGTTTCTGTTTGGGATGAGGCAGGGGCTGCGGCCGTTTGGTTGATGGGTTGTTTGGTTGTTTGGTTGTTTGATTTAGGCGCCAGAAGTTTATGTGGACTTCTGGCGTTTTGGTTTTTGGTTTTTGGTGTTTGTATTGAAAGTTGTATGTGCATTCATTTGTGATGTCGACGCGTAGTCACCTTTCCGCCCTTACGGCGGGTTACTTTGGTCTTGGCCAAAGTAACCA